>ONQE01000048.1 GCA_900319925.1 uncultured Bacteroidales bacterium
TGCCGTTCTCCGTCACCGAGTAGGTCTTGTCTTTGTCGATCTCGGCGTAGGTGAACAGGAACCGCTCCAGCGGTTTGGTGACCTGCTCTTCCACCTCCTGGGCTGTCGCGCCGGGATAGACCGCCGCCACCACGCCCTGCCGGATGGTGAACTGCGGGAACTCGTCTTTGTTCAGCCTTGTCAGCGCGAACATCCCGAACGCAACCAAGCAGGCCACAATGAAGAAGATGATCTTGTGGCTGCGCATGGCGGAGAGGATGTGGTGACGGTTTGACATTTACGCAGATGTTTGTCTTTTGTTCTTTTACCGCCCCACACTGCGGCTGTCGCCTTGTGTGGGGTTATTAGCGCTTTGCGCGTCTTGCCCCTTCGGGGCTGCTCAAGGAATTATATTGATAATTAGGCTTTTAATTCTCGATTCTTAATTCTGCATTAAGGTAAAGTTTGTCCATGCCGGCGGTGATGACGGTGTCGCCGGGGTGGAGGCCGGAGGAAATGAGGACGCCGTTGGCCACGAAGTCGGAGGAGGTGATGAGGCGGTGCTGGGCGCGGCCGTTCTCCACCACCCAGACGGAGAGGCCTTCGGGACGGGTCTGTACGCATTTGGCGGGGACCACGTATCCTTGGTTGTCGGACTGGTTGAGCAGTACTTTGCAGACCATTCCGGGAAGCAGCGACTTGTCGGTGTTGGGGAAGGCGATTTTCACCTGGTAGCTGTGCGACACGCGGGAGGCACTGACGCTGCGGTCGGAGATTCGTCCGGTCATCGTGCGGTTGTCGAGGGCGGGGATGCAGACGCAGGCCATGTCGCCGACGTTCACGGTGCTGATTTCGCTTTCGGGCACAGAGAAGGTGACGGAGACGCTGCCCATGTCGAGGATGGTGACGGCAGGTTCGCCGGGCAGGAGCGAGCCTCCCGCCTTGGCGTTGCAGCTGCCCACAACCCCCGCGACGGGAGCCGTCAACGTGCAGTCTTCAAGCTGCTTGCGGGCAATCTGCTCCAATGAGCGAGCTTTTTCCAGAGTGGTCTCCATCTCCACCCACTTCACTTCGGCCAGGCTACCCTGATCATAGACTTTCTTAAGCCGTTTGTAGGCATCTTCGGCTTGTTCCAACGAGGCCTTGGCGGAGTTGTAGGCGTTCTGTGCGGTGGCGCTGTTGACGGTGGCGAGGATTTGTCCCGCGCGCACGCGGTCGCCCTCGTGCACATACACGCGCTCCACGCGCCCGCCAGTAGGGAAACTGGCCGATACGGAGAGGTTCTCTTCGACCTCGCCCACGTAGGTGCGCGTCATGCCACCCGCCACTGTATCGACCACCATCACCTGCACGGGGATGGCGGTGCGCTCTTGCTTGGGAGCACTCTTTTTGCACGCTGTCAGCGAAAGAAGCAGCGCTGCCGTTAGAAGAATGGTCGCACAACTTCTCATACGCTAATTTTTTTCTGCAATGATGGTCATCTCAGCACCGCGGATGGTGGCATCTGGGTTTCCGCTCTGCGCGCCTTGCCATTCCTCCTTGATTATCAGAATGTCACCATTGCGTGTGCCGCCTCCTGACGCCGCTATCCGATAGACGATGGTCGGATCCTCCTCTTGGGTGATGTCAATGTCGGGGAGACTGCTGGTGGAAAGGACGTTGGTGGTGAACTCGTGCCGGTCGATTTGCAGCTTGTCCCCGTCCAACGTGGCGTACATCGTGTAACATCCGCCGTTCATCTCATTCACAGTGATGAGGTAACGGTTTTTCTGAGACTTGTCCTTCAAAATGTTCATCTGTCCGTTGCGGTGGAGGAGACGGTAGGAGACCTCCCCATCCGTGGCTTTCAGTTCCACCTCCCCGGAGAGTTTGTAGCTGTAGTCGCCGACGAATGAGAGTTTGTCGCCGTTGCAGCCGGCGAGCAGTGAGGCGGTAAGGATCAGGAGTCCCCACACTGCGCTTCGCTTGTGTGGGGTTACTTGCGCTTCGCGCGTTTTGTCTCTTCGAGACTGCTCAAGGAATGTGTATCTCATATAAATGGGGGCTTTTCGGTGAGGATGGGGTGTGGTGGTTACAGTCTCGCCCGCGTTTCGGCGTCCAATGCGATGTACTCCTCGATGGTCTTCGGCTTTACGTTCGGCGCCGTGGCCAACGCGTTCTCGATGATGTGCGGGATGTCCGTGAACTTGATCTTCTCCTGCATGAACCGCTTGACCGCGACCTCGTTGGCGGCGTTCATCACGCAGGGCATTCCACCGCCTTGGGATGAGGCTTTGTAGGCCATATCCAAACACGGGAACACCTCCCTGTCGGGCTTCTCGAACGTGAGATTACTGTATTTGGTGAAGTCGAGCCGGTCGTAGGGCAGCGGCAACCGGAGAGGGTAGGAGAGGGCGTACTGGATGGGCAGCCGCATGTCGGGGACACCGAGCTGCGCCTTCACAGAACCGTCCTCGAACTGCACCATGGAGTGGATGACCGACTGGGGATGCACCAGCACGTCGATTTTCTCCAACGGCATGTTGAACAGCCACTTGGCCTCGATGACCTCCAACCCCTTGTTCATCAGGCTCGCGCTGTCGATGGTCACTTTCGGGCCCATACTCCAGTTGGGATGCTTGAGGGCGCTCTGCAGGGTGACCGTCTCCAGCTGCGCTTTGGTGTAGCCTCGGAACGCGCCGCCGGAAGCGGTGATGATGAGTTTTTCGACAGGGTTGTATTGCTCGCCTGCAAGGCACTGGAAGATGGCCGAATGTTCGGAATCGACTGGCAGCACCGGGGCGTTGTGCTCTTTGGCGGTGCGCATGATGAGCTCGCCCGCGACCACTAAGGTCTCCTTGTTGGCGATGGCCAACGGTGTGCCGCAGGCCACCGTGCGGTACGCCGGACGCAATCCCGCGATGCCCACGATGCACGACAGCACCATATCGACGCAGTCCATCTCGCACACATCGCACAAGGATCCCTCGCCGCAGAAGACCTTCACATCCTCGTCGGCCAGAGCCTCTTTCACCGTGCGGTAAGCCTCCTCCTGTACCACCGCCACGATGTTGGGATGGTACTTTTTCGCCTGCTCGATCAGCAGGTCTGCACTGGAGTTGGCCGCGATGACCTCCAGCTGCAGCACATCCGGGTGGAGCGCGATGACCTCCAACGCCTGCGTGCCCATAGATCCCGTCGAGCCGAGGACGGCGATGCGGCGGGGGTGTTTCTCTCTTTGATTATCCATATACTATTGTTTCTATCAACCCCACACTGAGGCTTCGCCTTGTGTGGGGTTATCAGCTCTACCGAGCTCTTGCCCCTCCGGGGCTGTTTAAGGAATTATGTTTTAATATGTCAGGGCTTTCCCGACACAACTGCTAACTGCTAACTACTAACTATTACAGCGTTTCGATGACTTTGCAGATGTCAGAGAAGACGTGCTCGATGTCCTGCATACCGTTGATTTCCACCAGCTTGCCCTGTTTTTCGTAGTAATCAACCAAAGGCATGGTTTGGGCGAAGAAGTTCTCCACGCGGGCTTTGACGGTGGCGGGGGTGTCGTCGGCGCGCTGTTCGATTTCGGCGCGTTTGAGAATGCGACGCTGCACTTCCTCCATCTCCACCTTCAGGTAGATGACCTTGGTGATGTCTAGGTCGGTGAAGAAGGACGGGTCGTCGAGCATCTCGGCCTGCTTGATGGTGCGCGGCACGCCGTCGAAGATGAAACCCTTGCTGTCGGCGTGTTTCTCGATATGGTTGCGCAGCATGCCCAACGTGATGTCGTCGGGACAGAGGTCGCCGCGGTTGATGATCTCCTGCGCCTTGAGACCCAGCGGGGTCTTGTGGGAGATTTCGTAACGGAACAGGTCGCCGGTGGAGACGTGTTCAAGTTGGAATTTCTCGGCCATCTGCTTGGCCTGGGTGCCTTTGCCGCTGCCGGGGGCACCGAACATGACGATGTTGATTTGTTTCATATTGTGGGGTTAATAAAAGATTGCTCCTTATGTCCCAGGGGTGGCGGCGTTCGTTCCTCACGCCTTACCCCTGGCTACCGAGCTTTTGCCCCTTCGGGGCTGCTTAAGGAATATATTCGCTATTCACTGACCACCTGATAGATGTCGGGCAGGTTGCGGCCGTAACCGTCGTAGTCGAGACCGCGGCCGACGACGAACTTGTTGGGGATGTTGAGGCCCACATAGTGGACGGGGAGGTCGGCCTTGTAGGCGTCGGGTTTCATCGTCATGGTGGCGATGCGCACGTCCTTCGCGCCGGCATCCATAAGCATCTGATGCAGGTGGACGTAGGTGCGGCCGGTATCGACGATGTCTTCCAAGATGAGGATGCGTTTGCCGCGTACGTCCTCGTTGAGACCGATGAGGCTGTTGATGGTGCCGGTGGATTCGGTGCCGCTGTAGGATGAAATCTTCACGCAGGTGATGCGGCAGGGGAAGTCGAGCTGCTTCAGTAGATCCACGGCGAAAACAATCGCCCCGTTGAGGGTAATCAGCATAATGGGGTCGTCATAGCGGTATTCCAGCATGATTTCCCGTGCCACCTTGGTGATGGCCTCGTCAATTTCATCGGAGTTGATGTATTTGACAAACGTCTTGTCCAAAAGGGTCACTGTATCACTCATTTCTTGAAAATTTGGCGGTGCAAAGGTACACAAATTACGGATATGTGCAGACAACGAAATTGCACGTTTTCAGGCATAAAAAAACGGCAGGGTTTTCTGTTGCCCTGCCGTGGTGTATGAGATGATGCGGAGGCAGCAGACCTACTGGCCCTCTTTCCGCTTGTACTCCTCTATCTTCTCGTATTCTTCAAGGAACTGCGGGATGTTGGACATCTCAATGCGCTTGTTCAGGATGATTCGGTGATCTTTGTTGTCCATGATGAACATGGCCGGGTTGCCCATCTCGTAGATGTTGAAATACTCGAGGTAGTCGAGGTTGCCCTTGTTGCCACCCACCTGCAGCCAAGGATAGTTGTTCTCCTTCACGTACTTCTTCCAGCGGTCGATGTCGGCATCGTTGGCGATGGCATAGACGTCGAAGTTGCGCTTGCCGATGGCTTGGAGTGAGTCATACACCGCCCGCAGGTTTTTGGACTCCTTCTTACAGGTTGGGCAGTCGGGGTCGTAGAACCAGAGGATGGTGTAGGGCTTGCTCATCCGGTAAGAGGAGTGCCACTTGGTCATATCCTCGGTCATGGTGGTGTCGGGGATGATGAGCTCCGGCGCGATGTTGCCGATGAGGATGGGGGCGAGACGGGCGGTACGCTTCTGGTATTTGGCCAGGACGTCTTCGTCGAGCCAGTAGCACTTGCCGGCCATCTGGTTGGTCATCGCGATGTGGTAGAACACCGCGTCGTGACCGATGACCTTGCTGGTCTCAAACTGATAGGAGAGCCAGTCGCAGCAATAATGGTACATGAACGTGTCCGCCTCGGTCTTCTTCAGGAAGATGTCGATGTATTTGTTGATGGTGTCCGCCTCCTGATGATAGAGCACTTTCAGGAAGTAGTCCTTCATTTTGGGATCGAAGGAGGGAATGTAGATGAAACGGTGGTCGCCGAGGTCCACGTTGTCCCAATAGTGCAGCCGGTAGTAGGCCGCCTGTTTCTGGATGTCGTTCTCCCCTTTCTCGTTCTTGAACTCGGGAACGTCGATGTTCTGGTATGACTTCTGCATCTTGGAGAAGAGGAAGTTGGGATTCTTGTCGATCAGATCCTGGATGAAGGCGGTCATATCGTCGTTAAGGCTGGTGAGCTTCTCCTTATAGACATTGGCACTATCGGTGTTGCCGGCATCCTCGAACTCCTTGCGTTTCTTGGACCATTCGTTGGCGTCTTTCGAAGCCTGGGAGGTCTTTCTCTGGAAACGCAGCATCTCGGCGTTCTCCGGAGAGTTCACCACCGAGAAGTTGTTCACGTCCATCGTGGTGTCCAGATTGTAGGTGAAATGCTGGTTGTTGTCGAGGATGAAGTTGAGGTAGAGCTTCTTGTCCATGGAGACCAGCGAGTACATGCCGTCGTCGTAGCGGTCGGTGCCCTTGAAGACGAACTTCCCTTTGCCGGTGGGCTTGACGGAGTCCTTCAAGATCAGCTTGTCGTTGTAGTGGATGACCAGGTAGACCAGTGTGTCTTTGGAATCCTTGATGTTGAAAATCAGTTCGTGACCGTCCGCATCGCGGTAATTGGCCGGATTGTTCTTTGACTTCTGCAGATTCTTCGGCGTGTTGTTCTGGGCGGAAACGCCAGATAGGCCTAAGAAGAAGGCGGATAACAACAGAAGAATAAACGTTCTTTTCATAATTATTTTTGGTTACTGGGTTACAGGGTTTGTTAGGTTAAAGGTTAAGGGTTAAGGGTTATCGTTCCATTGCGCGGACAATTGCATCTAACGTAAGTTGCCGTGCAATTATTGCATGATTTTTTTCATTATCGATCAACAAAATCACCGGTGTGGTGACGATGTCGAAGTATTCAATGTAATCGACGCTGGTTTCGCCCATGGAGGTGCTGAGGTTGATCCAATCGCTGAGATTGTTCATTTCGGAGAAGGCTTTCCAACGTGGGTAGTCGTCGTTGACCTCCACGGCAAAGACTTCGAAATCCAGTTCGTCGGCCCGTTTCTGGTAAAGGTCGTGCAGAATCGGGGTCATCTCCTGGCAGTGGTCGCAATCGGGATCCCAGAACCAGAGGATGGTATATTTCGTCTGTATCTCGTTGGTGGAGTGCTGTTTGCCGTCGATGTCGTAGGCGGTGAGCTCGGGGATTTGCGCGCCGGGAGCGAGTTTGCGGATGCGGTCCGTCTGCCGTTTGATGCGCCGCTCCTGGTCCTCGGGAATCCAGCCGCGGTCGTAGGTGTCGTAGATGTGCAGCATCACCGGTTCGTAGTACGGGTCACCGGTCTTGTCGAAGATGCCGTACAGCCACTGTGCGTACATTCCGCACTGATAGCGTCCGCCGCGCGCCGCACGCGTAAGGATGGTGTCCACCTCGGTGATGATTTCGGCGACAGATTCGCGATTATCGGATGTTAAATAATCTTTGATGAATGGGAAAAGTAAGGAGGAGGTATGGCAAAGACGAGCGTCCGTGAAGTCCACCAATGACAGAACATGATGAAATTCAGAAGGGGAAGCACTTCCTATGGCAAAATAAACCGCTGGATCATCCGACTGAGCCGTTTTGAGAATCTCATCCTCTAAAAGATAGTATTGTCCCAAAAACGACTGCGGCATGGCAGATGTCAACTCCGCCGCCGCTTTCGCACCTTCAAATGCATCCTGTTGCTCATTCCAAGCTAAAGCGACAGTCTTACGCAACTGATTCTCATCGGATTTTCTAAAAGAGTGATTGGTAAACTGATTGGGATTATGTATATCCACTTCAACATCAAAACTATTTTGCTGGTTTATGATTATTTGAAATGGGAAAAGACCATCACCAAATATATCATAGAATCCTTTAGGAAACTTTTCTGAAATCTCATTTTTCGTTTTTGCTGAACTGTTTTTCCGAAAACAGGCTTTGCCATTTTTCACTTCCGTACTATCAACCACACCCCAGTTTCCACAATAGTAACCCCATAGGTATAACATATAGTGATCCGGCACATCCTTCAACACAATGGATATGTTATACCCATCGCAATAATCCCGCTCCAGATTCTCCTTCCCGTACTGGACCGTCTCATTCTGGGCGCACACCGTCCCCGCCGTCCCCAAAACCAGGGCCAGTAGCATGGTGATTGTTCGGATATGTGTTCTTTTCATCATCTTATCATCCTATCATCGTCCCCACACTGCGCTGCGCTTTCGTTGTGGGAGCCCCACACTGCGCTGCGTTTTCGTTGTGGGAGCCCCACACTGCGCTGCGCTTTCGTTGTGGGGGAGCCCCACACTGCGGCTTCGCCTTGTGTGGGGTTACTTGCACTTCGTGCGTTTTGTCCCTTCGGGACTGTTTAAGGAATTATGTTTTAATGCATGATGGGTTCGGTGTTGGAGCTGCGCACGTGCACCCAGCTGTCCTCGAAATCGACACGCACGCCATCAACCGTATTCACCTGGTAGTTAGCGTATTTATCGGCAATTTTGGTCAAAATTGCCTTCAAGTCAACGGAGCTGTCGAGCTCGGTTTTCTTCTTCACGATGCAGTAGTCGGGATAGAGGGCGCGGATCTGGCTGCAGCTCTTGCCGCTCTTGGCCATGTAGGTGAGGAAGAGCGCGATGCCCACGAGCGCGTCGCGACCGTAGTGCAGCTCGGGATAGATGACGCCCCCGTTGCCCTCGCCGCCGATGACAGCGTTGGTCTTCTTCATCATCTCCACCACGTTGACCTCGCCCACGGCGGAAGGCGTGTATGTCATACCGTACTTGTCGGTGACATCCTTCAACGCACGGGAGGACGAGAGGTTTGAGACGGTGTTGCCGGGCGTATGTTGCAACACGTAGTCGGCGACGGCCACCAGTGTGTTCTCCTCCACGAACAGCGTGCCGTCCTCCTTGACGATGGCCAGCCTGTCGACATCGGGATCGACCACGAAGCCGACATCGTAGTTGGAGCGGTTCATGGCATTGCAGATGCCCGCCAAGTTCTCGGGAATCGGTTCGGGATTGTGCGCGAAGACACCGTTCATTTCACCGTTGAGAATAGTCACATCGTTGACGCCCAACGCTTTGAGCAGTACCGGCAGGGCCAATGCCCCCGTGGAGTTCACCGTGTCCAAAATCACCTTGAAGTTGGCCTTGGTAATGGCGTCCTTATCGACCAACGGAAGATTCAGAATCGCGTTCACGTGGTCTTGAATGGCGTTCTCGTACAGCTGGTAGCCGCCGAGTTTGTCGTAAGTCGCATACGACAGTTCGTCCGATTCCGTCAGCTCGACGATGCGCTTGGCCTCTTCGCCGGAGACGAACTCGCCGGTGCGGTCAAGCAGTTTCAGGGCATTCCATTGCATCGGGTTGTGGCTGGCGGTGATGATGATGCCGCCGTCGGCATGTTGCTGGATGACCGCCATCTCCGTCGTCGGGGTTGTGGAGAGCCCGAGGTCGATTACGTCGATGCCCATGCCCTGCAAGGTACTGCAAACCAGCCGGTTCACGATGTCGCCGGAGATACGGGCGTCGCGCCCGACCACCATACGCATCCTGGAGCAATCTGCGTCCTTTGTGGAGCAATCTGCGTCTCGCAGATTGTCTTTGTCCGACTGCGAGGATGCAGTCGACTCCCTTTTCTCCAACAGGAAAGTGGCAAAGGCTGTTGTAAATTTTACAACATCAACAGGTGTGAGGTTCTCGCCAATGGTTCCTCCGATGGTTCCACGGATTCCGGAAATGGATTTAATCAATGTCATATATCGTTCGATTTTTATTATTCAAAACAAGCCGCAAAAGTAAGAAAAATCGGCATACCCGATAGGGTCTGCCGAAAAAAATTATCGCATGTCGTTGACCTCCACGCCGGGGTGTTTGGTCTTGTCGAACACGAACAGTTTGTCGTCCAGCGGGATATCGCTCTTGAACTGCTCGATATTGTAGGTGTAGATGGTGTTGTCCTTCTCGTAAACCATCACCTTGGCTATCTTCAGCGAGGTTTTCCCGATATAGACGCGGATACGGTAGTACGACTGCGCGGTTTTCGGCGTGAGATCGACGATGCTGTACTGCACGTTGTTCTGGAACTCGTCGCGGATGAACTTGGCGCGGAACTGTGCGCTCCAATCCTTGAGGATGCGCTGCGGGTTCATCAGGTTCTGGTCGTCGTCGGGGTCATACTCGTAGATGGAAACCTCGTTGGCGGACTTGTCATAGCTCCAGATGGACACGCCGTCGCAGAAATACTGGACCCCCGCAAAGTTGGTCTTGTACTTGTTGCCCTTGAGGTAGAAGTCCCCCTCGCTGACGCCCAACGTCTTGTCGTCTTTGGTGGTCTTCAACGTGTAATGGAACTGCAAGGTGTTGTATTTTTGGTATTGCAGGGAGACCTTCTTCATTAACTCGTTCGCGCCGCCATCGACGTTTTGGGCGTTTGCCGCGACCGTCATCACGGCCAGTATCATCAGAATTGCAAATTTCTTCATTTTTTCGTTATTTACTGCATCATTGATTATTGTTTCTCGAAAATGTTTAACCTCATCCATTGTCTATTCGTCATATCACCCCGCATTGCGCTTCGCTTGTACGGGGCTACCGAGCTCTTGCCCCTCCGGGGCTGCTCAAGGAAGCAGTCTTGAAAGAGGCGGCAAAGATAGCAAATAAAGAGATATTGAACACGGTTCACGGGAAAATCAGTGCGAAAACCGTCTGGTGGCGGTCGCTTTGGCGCAACACCAACGATCCATTGTGCCGCTGCATGATACGCCGCGAGAGACTCAGCCCGATGCCGTTGCCGCCGGATTTGGTGGAATAGAACGGCACGAAGATCTCCTCTTGTTGCCGTAACGGTACAGGTTTTCCGTTGTTGCGCACCTGTATCACCGTGCGATCCTCGCTGTCTAACGCGGCCTCTAATTTGATCTCCGTGGCT
Source organism: uncultured Bacteroidales bacterium (assembly GCA_900319925.1). Taxonomy (GTDB): domain Bacteria; phylum Bacteroidota; class Bacteroidia; order Bacteroidales; family WCHB1-69; genus F23-D06. Next base: position 10,498 of record ONQE01000048.1, read on the forward strand.
GTTGCCTCCAAGGCATTCTTAATCAAGTTGTTGAAGACCTGCATTAGCTGCGATTCGTCGGCGTAGAGCATCAGGTCGGAAGGTTCCACAGCGCTGGTAAGAACCGCATTGCATTCGTGAGCTTTGACTTCATTCAGACGTACTACCCTGTCTAACAGTTCGCTGACCAGCAGTGTCTTACAGACAGGCGGTGCGGCCTTGGTGAAGGTTCGGTAGGACTCTACAAAACGAATCAGTTCTTTGGAGGAGGAAGAGATGGTCTCCAGCCCCGCCTTTACATCCAGGGTGTCGTCCTTGGCGAGGGCGTCGCTCAAAGCGGCAATCGGGGTCACCGTGTTCATCATCTCGTGCGTGATGACTCGGAAGAGCTTGCTCCACGAAACTTCCTCATTCCGAACGCTTTGCCGCTCCACGATGCTGCGGATGCGATTGAGCTCGCGGTTCATGGCGGTGTTGTCGCGGAAACGGAAATTCGTCTCACCGTCCTCCAAGGAATCCATCATGTAGGCCACCTTGTCACGGTTCCGTTTGGAGACCCACAAGGCCGTCAGCAGGGCCGCGATTATGCAACTTCCTGCCAGAATCCCAATCCATGCCCACGTGCTCATATTCCGTACTTTTTCAAACGGTTGTATAATGTCGGGCGACTGATATTCAACGCTTTGGCCACCAAGGTCAGGTTGCCGTTGTACTTCTTGACGGCGTTGCGGATGACCTGTTCCTCGGCATCTTCCAAAGACTCTGCCTGAATGGGGAAGGCCATCGTATTCAGTTCAGAATCATTGATTTGGAAGTCGTCTGGCCGCAACACTTCGTTCTCGGCTAAGATGACCGTCTGCTCAATCCGGTTCTGTAGCTCACGCACATTCCCGGACCAGCGGCATCGGCGCAGCAGATCCACGGCACCCTCCGAAATTCCCGTCACATTGCGACGGTACTTCTTGGCGTAACGTTCTATGAACAAGGAGGCTAACGGTTCGATCTCGTCTGTACGCTCGCGCAGGGGCGGCAACTGCAACGTTACCGTGTTGATGCGGTAGTAGAGGTCTTCGCGGAATTGGCCGTCGCGCACCATTGCGGGGAGGTCCTTGTTGGTGGCGCACACCAGCCGGATGTCGATCGGCACGGACTTGGTGTCGCCGACCTTGGTGACGCAGCGGTTTTGCAGCACCCGCAAGAGCTTGGACTGCAGGTGCAGCGGAATATTCCCGATTTCGTCGAGAAAGAGCGTGGTGCCGTTGGCCTGCTCGAACTTGCCCGTGTGGTCGGTGCGCGCGTCGGTGAACGCGCCTTTCACGTGTCCAAAGAGCTCGCTCTCGAACAGACTCTCCGACAGCGCCCCGATATCCACGCTCACCATCGGTTTGGCTGCCCGCGACGACAGCCGGTGTATCTCGTTGGCTAACACGTCCTTGCCGGTTCCGTTCTCGCCGGTGATCAGCACCGTGGCGTCCGTCGGGGCCACCTTCTCCACTGTATGGCGGATGGCCGTCATAGCGGGACTCGCGCCCCAAAGCATCGCCGGTTGATGGTGCTTTGCTATGGGCTGACTGTCGGCTTTCCCTTGTCGGCAGGCGGTCTCCAACACGGCCATGAGACGTTCGTTCTCCCACGGTTTCACGATGAAGTCGAACGCGCCGCGCTTCATGCCCTCCACGGCGAGCGGCACGTCTGCGTAGGCCGTCATCAGCACCACCTGGATGTCGGGGAATTGCCGTCGTAGTTCAGAGAGCCAGTAGAGGCCTTCGTTACCGGTGTTGATGTCGGTTTCGAAGTTCATGTCGAGCAGCACCACATCGGGACGGAAGCTGCGCACGGTGGAAATCAGCACTTTAGGCGTGCCGACGGTTTCCACCGCCTCGAAGCGCGGCGGCAGCAGGATGTTCAGCGTGGCGCGCACCCCCGCGTTGTCATCCACGACCAATATTTTCGATTTGAGTTTGAGCATAATTATTTGATGAAAATGCACAGAATATTACGAAGAACGTGCAAAAATACTATTTTTGAGGATTCGTAATATATTCCAAACTCACTCCGTCCTCAACGACTTCACTGGGTTCACCGTGGCGGCTCTCAAACTCCTTAAAGTGACCACCGCTATGGTAACAGCCAACACCGCAACCAAAGCCACCGCGAACACCCAGACATGCAGTGGTATGCGGTAGGCGAAACCTTCCAAGTAGCGGCGCATCACGAACACGCTGAGAGGCACGGCGATGACGAAGCATACCAGCACGATCTTCACGAAGCGGGAGTTGAACATCGCCAGAATCTGCTTCACCGTGGCCCCGTTTACTCGACGGATACCAATCTCCTTGCGGCGGTGCTCCGTCTCGAACATCACCAATCCGAACACGCCCATCAGTGAGATAACGATGGCCAAAACGGTGAACAGCGTGACCAATTTCGAGAGATTCTGCTCCTTTTTGTATTGGTTCTCAATGGATTGGGAGAAAGGCCACACTTCGTATGACATCTCCTCGCCCATGGTGGGGTCAAGGTCGTTGAGGGTCTTCGTAATACGCTCCATCAAAGCCGGGACATCCACACCTGCCTCAGTGCGGATAAACAGCCTCATGCAAATGTGCCACGGATCCTTACCATAAACATAGAATGCAAAAGGCTCAATCCCTTGTCGCAACGAGGCGAAGTTGAAATCCTCGCAAAAACCGGCTATTTCGGCGACTTGGCTATCATGGCCTCCAATTTGGTCTTCAAGAGTTATTTGGTACTTGTCTTTTGCGGTTTTGTTGAAGATATACACACCATCAGACTGCTCATCGGCTTCGGTGAAATCCCGGCCTTCGATGATGTCGATGCCCATAAAGCGCAGGAAGTTCCACGAAACGGGATAAACCTGCCAACCGGCATCTTCGCCACGCACTTTTCTACCCCAACTCATGCGGGAATCTTGGATGAAGGGACCGTCACCCCAAGCGACATCCTTTATGGCAGCATCGGCTTTCAACTTACTCTCCACCGCCTCGCGGTTGTTGGCAAGATTCCACGAAACCTGCGACTGCAACAGACATTCTTGATCGAAGCCCATTTCATGGTTCATCATGAAACGGCGTTGCTCGTGAACGAATATCGCACAGATTATCAACACTATAGAAACAGTGAACTGCAAGCCAATCAGACCGATGCGGAAAGCTTTGCCTTTTTGCGTGGTGCCGAAAGTGCCTTTCAAGGCGAAGACCAGATTAAACGAGGTGGCGAACAAGGCGGGATAAATACTGGCAGCTACGGAGATGAGCAATGCCAAACCGATAGTCAACGCAACAACGCCCCCATTCTGTCCGAAATCAAGTGAAGTGTCAATCAATGAAGCCAATGTAGATTGTTTGAAGAGGATAACCACACCTACAGCAAGTGCCAAAGATATAGCCACCATCAGCACCGATTCGCCTACCGACGACATCACCAACTGGAAACGACTGCTACCCAGTATCTTGCGCGTGTTGATGCTGCGCAGGCGAAGGGGCAACATGGCGAAGAAAAAGTTGATGTAGTTGATAAAGGCGATGACCATCACGAAAATGGCGATAACGAGCAGGGTCATCGTCGTGGTTTTGTTGCCCGCTTTACCAGGGGCAAAATACGAATTGCTGTCGAAGTACATATCGGTCAATCGCACAGGGTAAAGTCCAAACTTGACATCCTCGTCGGTGGCCTCTTTTCCTGTCATTTCACTGAAAAAACGTCTGGTCACAGGCTTTGCCACTTCGACAATCGCATTGGGATCTGCACCTTTGCGAAGTTTCAGAAAATAGTTGAACGAGAACTCGCTCCATTCATTGATGCAATTATCGCCAAAATCGGCCAACATTTCAAAAGAAGAAAGGTCGCTGTGCTTCGGCATATCTTTATAGATGACCACGATGGATATTTCCCGCCACGCTGAGCCATCATAATACTTTATTACATCACCCACTTGGACACCCAAGCGTTTTGCCGCCGATTCCGAGAGAGCAAAGCCCGTGCCTGTCAAATCGTCCCAATTGCCGGCCACGAGTTCGAAACCGAAAACATCACGTGCGCCCTTGTTCATGGCAACTATTGAGATGGACACAGGTGATTGTCCATCGCTTACACGAACTGTGATGGGATTGCCTATGATTTTACCACAGCCACCGGCTTCGATATCAGGGGAAGAGTTGACAACATACTCCCCCAGGGGTCGGCAGAGGTAAGAGGAATATTCGCTTTGGTTGATTTCCTTCTGGGTAAGGACATAGATCCGGTCGCTGTCTTTGAGTGCCTTGTTGTAGGTGAGGTCGTGATGCACCTGCACGAGGATGATGTAGAGGGCGGCGAAGGCGGCGGCCAGCCCGACGATGTTGAGGATGGCGGAGACCATCTCGGTTTTGGATTTTTGGATGATTCGCATAATATGATATTTTATTATTTTTGCCGAAAAATATGATTTATGCAAGTTCTTACTGAAAAAATATCAAGAGAACAACTTGAAGAATTGGCTGCCAACACTTTCATTGACATGATTAAGTGTGTGGCCGATGTGGAAAAAGGTCTTCTTGCTGTTGATGCTGAACTCCATGCCGACTTTGAATCGATGTTGCTCGAAAACGGTTCGAAGCTGGGTGATCTTTTGGGATTCAACCTGTATCCTGAAGAAACAGGAGAGGACTTCATCGAATTCGACTCCTTAATCAATATCCGTTCTTGGCAAGGCAACCGCAGCCGTGATGTTGAGAATCCAGAAGTCAGGGAACAAATAAAATCCATCGTATCAAAATTCGTTGAATAATGCAGCACGACAAACTCAGCAACGGAGCATGGGCCGATATGCCTTTTGCAAAACAAATGGCCAATATTGGGAGTGAAACTTATCGTGCCACAAAATGGCTCGCCAAAGGCCGTCGCGACAACGCTGAAAAGGCCTTTGAGCGGATGCAGGAGCTCATCGACTTGACCATCGCATACGGCAGGCTTGGGCAAACCAACCGCAAAGCCCTCCTGAAAGAGCTTTGCCGATTCCGGGAACTTTATTGCGGGGCTTTCCTTGATGGGGATTTGGACACCCTTGCCGCGCTCAACCGTTATTTGGACCATTTTGCACATATCAATTGACCTTTTCAAGTAACTACTCCTTCTTCAACGCCTCAGCAGGATTCGTCCTCGCGGCGCGCAAGGTTTGCCACAACACGGAGAGAAAGGCCATCGCGAGGGAGATGACCACGGCGACGAAGAAGATCCAACCGTAGTGCTCCAGCCTGACGATGAAGCCCTCCAAGTAACGCTGTGCCGCCCAGACCGCTATCGGTACACCGATGACGCAGGCCACCGCGACCAGCAGCATATACTCCTGCACGGTGCGACATGTTTCGCTCTTGACGGTGCTCCCGAACACCTTGCGCACAGCGATGCCCTTGGCGTTCTCGCCCGCATAGTAGGTGCTCATGGCCAGAAGCCCGAGCAGCGAAATCAGCACGGCCAACAGCATGAAAATCTCCAACAAGCGCATGTTGTTCTTGGCGGGTTTCAACGCATCACGGTAGAAATCGTCAATAAAACCGTTGGCATAATAAAACATCTGCTGTTCGCCACACCAGTCATCAACCACCTTGGTGATGGCTTTCGCGGCTTCCGAATGGTCGCCTGCAATCTCCATCAGGAAACCAGCCACTGGAACATCTGCCTCCCTCAAAACGCTGATGATGACATTGGCCTCTTCGCCCATATTGTTGTTGTTGACGGGAATATCACGAATCACACCCGCCACCTGCTCGCATTCCTTCTTTCCCGGTGTAATAGGATTACTGATGACGTGGTCCTCTTCGCTGAAACCTGTAGCGGCAAAAGCCCGCTCACCAAACCAGATTGAATTGTAAATTGGGGTTTTGTAATCTTTAAGTATTTCAAAATCAAGCATCTGAAAGGCGACCGTATCCATTTGCAAATGCCAATACGTGATGTTCCGGTCCTCTGTCCAATTATACTGTATCCCAAAAAGATAACCAGGGGCACCTGCACTTCGGCCAATCCGCTTCACGCAGGGCAGTTTCTCAAGTTTCTCAAACAACTGTGGTTGAGGTTTTTGAGTGGGCACGAACAGATAGTATTTGTCTTGTGTGTTGCAGTGCCTCGGACGGTGGAGCGAGGTGCGGTACTGCGCCTCCATCACGATGGCCATCGCGATGAGGAAAACCGCAAAGATGCCTTGAACAACGATGAACACCTTGTTGAACACCATTTTCGTGTTGCGGCGGAAAGTGCCCTTCACCACATCGATGGGCTGCACGCGGCTGGCAAACAAGGCCGGAATGATGCCATTGAGTACACCAACCACCAAGATACCAGCAAGATAGGCCAAGATATACGTAAACGACATCCGTATCCGAATGGGCACATCGGGATTGTTGAGCAAGGCATTGACCGACGGTGCCAACAGATAGGCCAACAAGAGTCCGAAACTGAAGCACACCGTTGTAAACACCAATGATTCAGCGACATATTTCCAGACAATCTCCCCTTTCTGCGCTCCGAGCAGGCGACGAGTGGCCATCTCCTTGGCGCGTTTCCCCGTGAGCGCGAACGAAAGGTTGATGTAGTTTAACACCGCTGAAAGCAGCAACAACAGCCCGACGAGTGCCAGCAGTTTCAGCGTTTTAAGGTCTCCTTGATTGAAAAAGCTGTTAATATCCTCTTTGAAGAACAGCTGGTCGAATCGGGTCATTTCCAACTCTTCGAAGAAGGATCCATGACCGTAATGGAGAGGATAAATCTCCTTGCAGACCTTTTTCACTTTGTCGTAGACCACCTGTGGGTCAGTGCCTTTAGCGATTTTCGCAAAGGTGATAGTCGTACCGAAACCATCGTAGGGCGATTCGGTGGCAAACCGGTTGGCGGGATGGCGTACATTGACAATCAGATCGCTGTTTTCGAAAATGGTGTTTTCAAAATCCTTGATGATGCCCGCGATGAGATACTCCTCACCATCCATACGGATCGTCTGACCAAATTTCAGGTCGTGCTGCCGTGCAAAGGTCTCGCAAACAATCACATTCGAAGGCGCATCAAGGCATTCTGGACCGCCTTCGACGAAGCGGCCGAGGTGCGGGAACATCGTGAAGAAGTCCTTCTCCACGGCAACCGCATTCACCTGCACATACTCGTCCCCCAACTGGGCGACCGTCGTCTGGCACCCGCAATAGCGCACCGCCGCCTCCACCTCGGGAACCCGCGCAAGGAGCTCGTCGGGGAAGGCGTAGGTGAGCCCCGTGCAGTTTGGCGTTCCGAAGGTGTAGATGTCCTTCCGGTCGGAGCTCTCGCGTGTGATGCTGTACTGCTGCCATACGTAGCTGCCGATAATGATCACGAACGCGAGACTAACGACGAGGCCCACCGCCTCGATGGCGGTATAGAGTTTGTTGCGAGATAGGAATTTGAGATAACTTTTCATATCTTCATCACAAGTCACAAATCACAAATCACAGTTCCGGCAACACATCCTCCACAATCCTGCCGTCGAAGAGGTTGATGATGCGGTCGGCGTAGCCCGCGTCGCGCTGCGAGTGAGTGACCATCACGATGGTGGTGCCCTCGTTGTGCAGCTCGGTGAGCAGATCCATCACCTCCTTGCCGTTCTTGCTGTCGAGGTTGCCAGTGGGCTCGTCGGCGAGGATGAGCTTGGGGTTCGCGACCACGGCGCGGGCGATGGCCACACGCTGCTGCTGACCGCCCGAGAGTTGCTGCGGGAAGTGCTTGGCCCGGTGGGTGATGGCCATCCGCTTCATCATCGCCGTGACCCGCTCCTTGCGCTCCGTCGCGCTGATGTTCAGGTAGCGCAGCGGCAGCTCGATGTTCTCATAGACGTTCAGCTCGTCGATGAGGTTGAAGCTCTGGAACACGAACCCGATGTTCCCCTTGCGGAACTTGGTGCGCTCCTTCTCCTTCAGGCTGCCGACCTGCTGGCCGAGCAGCTCGTAAGAGCCCTCGGTGGGGTTGTCCAAGAGGCCGAGGATGTTGAGCAACGTGGATTTGCCGCAACCCGAAGGTCCCATCACGGCGACGAACTCGCCGTCGTTGATGGTGAACGACACCCCGTCCAACGCGAGGGTCTCGATGTCTTCCGTGCGGAAGATCTTGGTGAGGTTTTGTACTTGTATCATATTGTAAGGTATTATTGATGTTCTTGTCAAGCCCCACACTGCGCTGCGCTTGTGTGGGGTTAATTGCGCTTCGCGCGTTTTGCCCCTCCGGGGCTGCTCAAGGAATATATCTAAATATATTCGCATAATTCGTTCAATTCGCCGACGATTGTTAGCCGTTTACTCTTTCTTCAACGCCTCCGCAGGGTTCGTCTTTGCGGCGCGGAGGGTCTGCCAGAGGACAGAGCCGATGGCGATGACGAACGACAGCAACACCGTCACTACGAAGATCCAGGGATGCAGATCAATGCGGTAAACGAAGTCCTCCAAATAACGTCCGCACAGCCACACGGCCAAGGGAATCGCTATCACGTTGGCTATCAGTATCATGATGACATACTCATTCAGATTGCGGCGGGTTTCGCTCTCCAAGGTGCCGCCAAACACCTTGCGGATGGCAATGCTCTTCTCGCGCTCGGAAGCAAAATGGGTACTCATGGCCACCAAACCCAACAACGACAACAGCACCGAAATGCCCATGATCAGCTCGATGAGGCGCATCTGCCGCTTTGTCTTGTTATATTTCGAGGCCACAACATTCTTCATAAAATCGTTGTATTCCGGCTCCATATAGGTGCCTAACACCTTCTCGCAGTGCTTTTTGTAAACCGCATCAATGGCACGTTTGGCATCCTGGTGGTCGCCCACGATTTCCAACAACGGATGAGCACTTCCCACAAAAATAGGATTGTCACTGCAAAAGACAATAGTAAAGTCCTCGTCGGCTGCATGCAGGGCATCCAACATGTTGAAATCTTTAATGACACCGCACACATCATTACCGATATTGTCTTGCTGCCAAGCAAAAACCGTGTCGTAGTTATAGACTCCGCGTGGCAACCCCGTCATGCCGGCCACGGTACTTTCCGTCATCCAAAAACTCGTTGCCTCCGGTTCATGAAACTGTTCAATCACTTGAAAACCCATCATGCGGAAGGCCGCCGAGTCGCAATGAAACGAAGCGACCCTTGTGTCTTTTTCTGTCTCGCCCATTTTAGCCATTAGTAAATGCGTTGTTGGAACGCCCGGAACATTCTCGGTAAAAGCCAATTCCTTCACACAAGGCAAACTGCGGAGCTCGTCAATGAAAGCTGTCTTTTCAGGAATAACATCCAACTTGGAACTGATAAAATAGAGGTTGTCCGTCTGCAGACCGACAGGGCGATTCACCATGTGCCGCATCTGCAACTGCATCGTAATCACCAAGGCTATCAGCACAATGGAGATGACGTTTTGGATTACCATGAAGATCCGCGACAACTCTTTGCGTGAACGGAAGCGGAAGGTGCCTTTCACCACATCAATGGGCTTGGTCTGTGACACAATGACCGCCGGCAAAATACCAGCCAGCAGCGACACCACCGCCACCATCATCAGATAGGCAAGGAGATAACCCGTCGTGAACGGAATGCGCACCGCCACATTTGCCCTCAACAAATCGTTGACAAAAGGAACTATTGCATCGGCTAACAGCAAACCGACGACAAAGCAGCAGAGGGTGAACAGGAACGATTCGGCCAAGAAACGTCCGATGACAGCCGACTTCTGCGCTCCAAGCAATCGCCGCGACGCCATCTCCTTCGCACGTTTTCCCACAAGCGCCACATTCAGATTGATATAGTTGATGAGAGCGGAAAGCAGCAGCAACAGCCCGACCACAACCACGTTGCGGAGCATCGACCTGTCACCTTGTTGCAAACGGCATTTTGTGTCGCTGAAAAAGATTTCATCCAGCCGTATCATAGCGACGCCTTCCTTGTAAAAAACGGTAAACAAATCACCATAAGTCTTCTTGCAAAGTGCAGTCACTTTTTCAGCCAAAAGCACACGGTCGGCATTCGGCACCACCTTCATGAAAGTATGGATAGATATATGCCATACGCCACAGTTTAATTTCTTTAAACCGCTCATAGAAAAATTAGCTTCTATAGGGCATGAGGTGTATGTGACAGTTCTTGATCGGGGAAAGACTCCGAGGATTGTTCGTGTAGAGTTGGCGGGATTGGAACGTGTCAAAGTGGAAGTGATAGGTAAGCATCGTATGACCAAATGGTCCGCTATTTGGGATGCGAATGTTATTAGAATATGCAAATTGATTAAATGGGCAAGAGGAAAGAAAATAGACGCAGCGATATCAACAAATATATTCACTCCATTAGTTGGAAGATTGTTCGGAATGAGAAGTTATGCTTTTGGTGATGATCCACAAGTATTTGATTTTTATCCTAAAGGTTGGTTAGCAACAAAGGCTCATATGTGTATATATGAATGGACGCTTCCGATGAAGAAACCTAATCATACAGAGGTGCTGAAATGTCTCAAGGAATGGGCGTATTTGAATCCAAGAACGTTTGTCCCAAACGAGAAAGTGTTGGAGAAATATGGTGTGAAGCCCAAAGAGTATATGTTCCTGCGGGAAGTGACGGTGGGGACAATCAACTACACAGGCCAGGCGAGTGGGGCGATACTGGGTATCAAAGATATGATTCCGGCAGGAATGAAAGTGCTGTTCTCGCTTGAAGAGAAGAAACGGCGGAGTGAGTATCCGGCTGATTGGATTCTGCTGCAGGAGCCGATAGAGGATATACACAGCCTTATTTACTACTCAGCGGGACTGGTATCATCGGGGGACTCAATGGCACGTGAGGCTGCGCTATTAGGAGTGCCTTCCTACTATCTTGGCATCCGCTACTCCATGCCTGCAAATACTGCGGCTTCGAAGGTCGCTTCGCTCCAAAACCAGAAAACGATGCCGTTTGACAAGTGGATTACCTCTCTACCTACCAATCCGGCAGAATGTGCTAAAAAGCAAGATGCGCTGCGGAAACATATTGATAGTGAGTTTATCGATATCAACGCTTATATGCTAGAGTTGGTGGAAGGAGTTAAAGAGTGAAGAAATGATAAAATACCACTGCGTACTCAACGGTTGCTCAGCGTGGTGGGAAGAACAGAGCGACCATAAAACTATCGGTTATGGAATACAATAGACCTACGATTGTTGCGCAGAGCACAATGCAGATGGCTGATTGCAGAAAAGGTCCGTGTGGAAGGCCTTCATGCAGTAGTAAGCCATCAGGAACACATTGATGTTATCGCGTGGAATGCGGTAGCAAGAAAAGCTACCGCATTTGTTTTGAATCAATTATGTTTGTACGAAAACTACCATATATTATTTATCGAGCATATCCAACGAAGGGATATCTGACAGATAATCGCAATTTTGGTTACGATACTGCTGCGAAGAGTTGCTTGAAAGTGGGAGATTTATTGATTTCTCATGAAGGCAGTATTTTCTATTCTCAGTTGGAGGATGAGTATAGAAGTGTAGATGAGATTGCAAAAAAGTTGACAACAATCTTCACTGGTGTCAGATATGAGGTGCTACTCGAGGATGCTACTGTGTTTTATGCAGAGTTAGCAAGAAAGGGATTTGTTGAGTGTGTAGAGAGTGTAGGTGCGAGGAAGTCATCAAATTACTTTTCGTATGATAATTACGAGCCTTGTATTATCGATGCGGAGATCAATGCTCCGGTTGAGTATAACGTGGTGTTTGAGGGAGAGTTTAGCCTAACCCGTGTTCATGTGGATATCTCCAGTCGATGCAATGAGAACTGTGCGCATTGCTATATTCCAGTTGAATACAAACGCGGCATGATGGATGAAGATATGTTCGATAGGGTGCTCAATCAATGTGTGGATATGAAAATTATTAATATCACATTGAGTGGTGGTGAACCGATGCTGAATCCACATTTGAAATCATTTCTAGCCAAATGTAGCGAGGCTAATTTGTCCATAAATATACTATCTAATTTGACCTGCTTGTCTGATGATCTGTTAGATGTAATTGCTTCAAATCCATTGGTTTGCGTACAGACATCAGTGTATGCTATGGACGCGGATTTGCACGACTCGATTACACAACATAAGGGGAGTTTTCAAAAGACAATAAGTGCCATCCATGAATTACATAAACGGAACGTTCCAATGCAGATTAATTGTCCGATTATGAAGCAAAATCTTCATTGTTATCGTG
>ONQE01000044.1 GCA_900319925.1 uncultured Bacteroidales bacterium
TTGTCTGCCGAAGGAGAAGTCGAAAAGCAAAACGTCACCATGACGATAGAACACGGCCGACCTTGATGGCGTTGTTTCTTGCCCTCAGAGAAGAGATGCGGCATCGCGCTCATCATCGTCTCGGTGGTGCTGCAGACGTGGTCGAAGGTCAGGGTGAAGAATCCGGCGTGAGGAGGGGATTTCCACGGATCGCGCGGATCTGCGCGGATTTGCAATAGATGATTTTTGCCTTATATCTTGCTTTCACTGCTTCACGCAAACGTAGGCCTGCGGCCAATGGATGGGGTGGCCTGCGGCCAGAAATCTGTGAAAATCTGGGTGGAAAATCTGAGAAAATAATCGATTTTTGGATTGCGAAAAGACGCGGAAGGGGCGAAAATTTGCAAAAAATTATTGTTTTCGCACCGATACGGAATAGAACAATCTGCACGCTTTCAAGCAGATATTCATTTCGCAGTACGAATTTGCCACGGAAGAGTGTTTTTAACGGGGACAATGGGTGGAGGTTGTCGCCAATGGAATGATGATGGCTGAAAAGCGACAATGCCGGATTATGTGTGGTACCGAAACAAAGTGCTCAAACCTGACGTAGAAAAATTTATTCCTAAATATTTAGTCGCAAACTTCCTTTTTGCGGACTACCCCAGCACCACATCCATCACCATCATCAGGACGAAGCCGATGGCAAAGCCGATAAGGCGCCGTTGTGCAGGTGCGGCGTCAGCTCGTCAATCAGCAGCAGGAACGCGATACCTGCCAGGAAGCCTATGGCGGCCGGCAACACACGCTCGCCCGCCATCTTGATCGACGGTATCAGCAGCGACCACACGCTGGCGGCCACCATCACCCCGCTGGCGAACCCCAGCAGCGTCTTCTGCATCCTGTCGGGGATCTCCTTCTTCATGAAGAAGACGAAAGCCGAGCCCAGCATCGTGCCGAGCAGCGGCAGCAGTATTCCGATGATTATGGCATTCATTACATTAATCTTTCACGCTGCAAAAATGCACATTTTCTGTCAGAAAGGAATCCCCATATTTGGCTATTTTGCGGGGAAATTGTCACTCTACGTTTAAACGGGTACAATTGTATAATGACTCACATCAGAATATCTCACCATCCCAAAGCATCTTCAGGAAGTCCAAGACATAGACGAGTTCCGTGTCGCCGGACCGGCGAGTGATAGGATCGAGCGACACGAGGATCAAGCGGCAATCCGGATGTTCCTCATGGAAAGCTTTAAGGCCTTTCTTGTGCTTGGTCTCCACGTGCTCTGTCGATTTGATCTCGATGGCCACCTTCGCGTCCCCGATGACAACATCCACCTCCTTTTGGTCGTAGGTGTGCCAATAGGAAATAACGTCACGTTTGTCATTGTATCCTTTGTAGGCGATGATTTCTTGCATCATGTAATGTTCGAAGGCGTGGCCGTAATCGTCGGTGCCGCGCTTCAACGAGTGACGGCCCATCAGGTAGTTGGCGAGCCCGACGTCAAAATAGTAGAAGCGGGGAGCTTGGACAATCTTCCGCTTGATTTCTTTCCTGAATGCGGGAATCTCGTACCCGATAAGCGTATCGTAAAGGATCTGGAAGTATGATTTGACTGTTTTGGCCGACACGCCACAATCAGCGGCAATATTGGAATAGTTCAGCATCTCCCCGTCGGAAATGGCGGCGACCTCCATAAAACGCTCAAAGGCATCAAGTTCTCTCACCTCGCCCTCTTCCCGGATTTCCTCGTCGAGATAGACCTTCACGTAGCCGGAAAGGCGTTTGGTGGCATCTTCCACCATATAGTGGCGGGGAATCATGCCGTTCAGCACGGCACGGTCGATTTGGAAGTCGGTCACCTCAGGCCACACAAGCGGATAGAGCGTTTCAGGTATGGCGCGGCCACCGAGTGTGTTTGCCCCTGAACGTTTCAGCTTTCTCGAACTGGAACCGCTGAGGATAAAGAACAGGCCCCGTTCGACCATCAAGGAATGCACCACATCCAGCAGTTCGGGAACTTTCTGTATCTCATCCACGATCACCAGCGTGCCGGCAGGCTTGTCTTGCAGCGCTTCCCAAAGGGAATCAGGGTTTTGTTTGAAAGCTCTTCTCACATTCGGTTTGAGCAAATCATAATAGACAGCCCCTTTGAAACGCTCTTTCAACAAAGTGGATTTGCCCGTCTGACGTGCGCCAAACAGGAACATCCCCTCGTCCAATTTGTTCTCAATATCAAAAATCCTCTTATACATACAACCATTGATTTTGTGGAATGTACTCCCGATTTTTCTATGAAATTCGGGAGTATGGTCACGAATTTATCGTTTTTTTATGTCTTTCAAATTTACTTATTTACCTCTATATCAATTAGTTCAAAATAATAACATATTATTTGGCTGCAAAAATAAGAATTTTTCATATATCAAAGCAAAACCAACGAAAAAATTCGGGAGTAATGGCTTCCCGTGCGAGGGAATCTCCACGGATCGCGATACGGAATAGAACAACCTGCACGCTTTCAAGCAGATATTCATTTCGCAGTACGAATTTGCCACTGAAGAGTGTTTTTAACGGGGACAATGGGTGGAGGTTGTCGCCAATGGAATGATGATGGCTGAAAAGCGACAATGCCGGATTATGTGCGGCACCGAAACAAAGTGCTCAAACCTGACGTGAAAATATTTTTTCGAACAACTGTCGCATAATCAAGATTTATTGTATTTTTGCAGCGCCGTTGCGGATATTCCTGAAAAATCCGCAACATCACTGCGGAAATTCTGTTCGTTATGTACCATAGAATATTTGATATTGAGAACCGTTTGGACGAGGCCATGTTCTTGTTCGGTGGCCGTCAGGTGGGCAAATCGACGCTGTTGAAAGAGCGATTCCCGAAGGCTGTTTACTTCGACCTCCTGAACTCTGAGTTGAGAAATCGCTTCCGTCAGCACCCTGAAGTTTTTCGTGAATCGTTGCTGCGTTATCCGCCGGAGACGTTAGTCATCGTGGATGAAATCCAAAAAGTACCCGATTTGTTGGATGAAGTCCATTGGCTGATGGTGAACAAGGGTCTTTTCTTTATTCTTAGCGGCTCCAGTGCCCGAAAGTTGAAAAAGGGCGGTGCCAACAATCTCGGCGGGCGAGCTATTCCTGAAACGCTATTCCCTTTGGTCAGTGCGGAGATTCCGGATTACGATCTCGAAAGAGCTGTACAAAACGGTATGATTCCACGGCACTATATGGTCGCGAATGCCCGCAACCGCCTTAAATCCTATATTGAACTCTATCTGAAGGAGGAAATCATAGAAGAAGCCGTTGTGCAAAATGTGGATGACTTTGTTCGTTTTCTGGAGGTAGCCGCCATTTCAGACGGAGAAATGCTCAATTATGAGAGTGTGGCATCAGATTGTGGTGTTTCAGCAAATACGGTCAAAGCTTACTACAAGATACTCTGTGACACCTTGTTGGGCTTTGAGGTGCCCGCATACACAAAAGTCATCAAACGGAAGCTGACCAAGGCCTCGCGATTCTATTTCTTTGACGTGGGTATCGCCAACTATTTGACCGGCCGTCATCATCTCGCCCCCAAGACTCCGGAGTACGGTCACGCCTTCGAGCATCTTGTGATGCAGGAGATTGCGGCATATCTCGGTTACAGCAACAGCGAAGAGAAGTTGACATATTGGCATACGTATGATAATCAGGAGGTGGACGCCGTCATCGGCGATGCGCGGGTGGCCATCGAAATCAAATCAACCGATTCGGTTCAAGCAAGTCACAAGAAAGGTCTTGCCGAATTTGCCAAGGAGCATCCCAACGTTAGGCAGATTTTAGTTTCCCGTGACCGCGTCACCCGACGGAGCGGGGATATTGACCTATATTACGTGACAGACTTTTTCAAAGAATTGTGGGAAGGGATGATTATTTAAAAAGCCAACAAACTGTAACCATTCGGATTTTTTGCATCTTATAGGTGAAAGATAAACATCAGAAACAATGAAGAAAACAGCAATACTATGTGTAGTGGTGTTCGCCCTCGTCGCCACGACCACCTGTAAGAGCCAAGTTGTAATTGAAGATACTCCACATTTCCTCGATAGAGAAATTGTTAAATCTTCAGATGCACCTGAAGAAGACGAAGAATTTCTGTGTGTTTCTCGGAAGCATCTATGGAGGCACGGAATTCTGGTGTCCGAATGGCAAGTTGAAATGGATTCACATTGGTTCGTTTGCCGAATAAATTAATTATTTTTGGCTATAACGGATGTTTTTTATATTTGAATAGCCAAAAATAAACAGACGTTTTTTTCAAAAAGCAAGAAAAAAGGGTAAGTCACCTATAGACCCGCTTCGTCACTATGGCATGAAACCCGCTGAGATAGATGAATTTACCGCCAGCGTGCTCAAAACCCAACAGCGGCTGTTGGCCAACAATTATGTTTCCCTGGACGAGGAGGAGATGAGGAGGATTTATCAGTCATTGTATTAGCATCAGGATCATAAAGAAAACGATGAAAAAATGTGTATCTTTGCCGAAAATTTGATACTCTAATGACAAATGAGAACAGGGACATACTGTTGCAACTGCTTGACCGACATCGCGAGTTAGGCATCTCCTCGCAGATAGACTACGACAAATTCTACATGGAGTCTATCATTTCCAATTCAGTCGCTCTTTCCGACCCATTTCCCGATAATATTGTTTTCGATGAAACCGAGAAAATGGTCGATAAAACCACTCTGAAGCAGGAAATGGTCGATAAATGGTCGATAAAACCCTCTTTGGCCGAGAAACTGGCCGATATTATGTTCTTTGTGGCCGATAAGGAGGAGTTTACCACCGAAGCCATCGTGCAACATTTCGGTTTCACCCCAACTACCGCCAAACGCTATCTGCGCCAACTTACCGGATTCGGCTATTTAGAGGCCCATGGCGGGAACAGAAACCGGAGCTATAAAATGTTAGGCGTGTAGGACAAACTTTTTATGACCGAATCCGAACTATACAAAAACCTCGGCTCCCTTACCAAAAGCAAAGACCAATGGGAAGAAAACATCCCTTACGTCGCATCATTGCTGTTGTCGGAATCCACCAAAATCAAGGCGAAAACGCTGTGGTTGCTCGGTGAGATGGGGCTGAAGTTCCCGCTTGCCATCAAGGACGGCGTTCCCGCGATTGCCGCTTTTTGCGACAGTGCGGAACCGTTTCTGCGGGTGCGTGCCGTGAATGCCCTCGGCAGAATCGGGCGGGGCTGCTATTCGTCCATTGAGCCGTATTGGGATAGCCTGTTCCGCTTTGCCCACGACGAAGAGGCGAGCGTCCGGTTGGCCTTCATCTGGGCATCGGAGAATGTCGCCACCAACACCCCTGATCCGTACAAAGACTACCTGCTGCTATTTGCGGAACTGTTGCACGATCCCGATGACAAAGTAAGGATGGAAGCTCCCGAAATGTTCCGCGTCCTCGGCAAGCGCAGACCGGCGTTCGTGGCTCCCTACCTCGAACTTCTGCGCCACATCGCGGAAACCGACCCCAACCGCGTGGTCCGGATTCATTGTTTGGGGGCAGTGAAGGCGGCAGGCCGGAACGATTGATCATTTCCTCGCCGTCGCGCTCAGCCACAGCTTTTCCTCGTTTACCGTGATGTTGATGTCGCGGAAGCCGACATTCGTCAGATGGTGCCGTACTTCTTCCGGCGTGTAGGTGTGCATGCCCTCCGGCTTTCTGGCATTGCTGAAAAATTTGCTCAAAAGTTTCATAATCTGTCCATTTGATATTTCCGACGGCAAAAATCCGATTTCCTGAGCGTGGGAATATCCCAATAAGTGGCTATTTTCGGGCGAGGGATTCATCAAAGTACACTATCTTCTCTCGATTTATCTTAAGTCATTGTCAAAGGTGGATGACGAAACACAGCAACATCGTCCGGAACAGGGGATTCCAGCCATAGCCAAAAATAAGTACTTCTTCGCCAAAACTCCCATAAACAGGGGAGTTTGAACGGGTGGACAAATAGTATTTTTGCCGCACGAAAAATAAAATTACACTATTATAAAAAAGTATGGCAAAAAGATTATCCATTCAAAGAATCCTGGTTCTGACGGCGTTTGTGCTGTCATTCTTCGCGCTAAGCGCCCAAACGACCACTTCCGACACCATCGGCAGTGGCACAACGACATCCATCCATTCGGCGTTGCCGGGCGCTTACGGCTACCACTTGTCGGCCGCGCTGTATCTCGGCAATGAAATCAACCATTCGGCAGGCGATATAGAATCCTTGTCGTATCACATCACATACGGCAATTATCCTGTCAACGACGGTGACAAACGGATCAAGATCTACTTGTTGGAGACCTCCGATCCGTCCATCGATTTGTCGCAGACCTGGGGCTCCATGGTGAGCGCCGCCACGCTGGTGTATGACTCCCTCGGCTGCGACATCCAGTGGGACGACTACTGGAAAGAGTTCGCCTTCACACAGCCTTTCTCTTACGGCGGCGGCAATCTGATTGTCTTGGTGGAAGGTGAAGCCTGCGACCCCTACCCTAGTATGGGCGACTGTGAGACAGAGATTTACGTCAACAACGGAACGGTCAACAATTGCTGGAACCGGGTGCAGGACGGAACGCAGATCTCCTTCACCACGGCGATGGATTCCATCCCCGAAGGGACCCACGGCAACCACTACGACCGTCCGAACGTGGTGTTCTCCTTCTCCTCTGGCGAGCCCTCATCCCCGGACACCAACTGCGTGCTGACCCTCCCGATGCTGGAAGATTTCGAGGGCTATTCCGGCGATTTCTCCTCTATCCCCACCTGCTGGACGAAGATCTCGCAGGAGTACAACCAGGCTTACGGCAGCTACTATCCCGTCATCAACGGCGGCAGCATGAGCGACCCCAACCAATCGGTGATGTTTATGCTGATGGACACCTACT
This sequence comes from uncultured Bacteroidales bacterium, assembly GCA_900319925.1. Taxonomy (GTDB): domain Bacteria; phylum Bacteroidota; class Bacteroidia; order Bacteroidales; family WCHB1-69; genus F23-D06. Next base: position 6,925 of record ONQE01000044.1, read on the forward strand.
CGTCGTTCCTCGTTCTGCCCGCCTTGGACAGCGTCTGGTCGATGCAGAATGTCTCGATGTCGTTCAACTTCAAGTCCGCCCAGCAGAACATCACCCGCATGGTGGTGGGCGTGATGTCGGATCCGTCCGACACGCTGACCTTTGTGCCGGTGGATACCGTGTGGCGCGAAGGCAGTGTCAGCGGCTGGGAGCCCAAGGAGATCAACTTTGCCACCTACGCCGACTCGGGCCGTCACATCGCCTTCTGGTTCAGCAAGGCCAACTCCACCCATGTTTTCCCGAGCTGCTTCATCGACAACGTAGCCCTGTTTGAGACTCCCGACTGCACGCCGCCCGTTCAGATTTCGGCCAGCGTGGACAGTCTCGATGCCACCATCACGTGGACTTACACGAACAATGCCTACGGTGCCAGAGTTTACTACAAGACCTCCGTTGATTCCCAGTTCGACTCCGTCGAAGTTTATACGGACAACTATTACGCGCTGTATAATCTTCCCTATAACACTGTTTATCAATACTATATCGTCACCCTTTGCGATGGCGGCGGCGAATCGGCACCCTCGCAGGTTTTCACCTTTTCAACGCCTTGCGAGACAGTCACGCAATTCCCGTGGACCGACAGTTTCGAAAACGGACTGGGTTGCTGGTCGTTAGATGCCTCTTCGGCCGGACAGGATTGGCAGGTGGTCGCCACCGGCAGTTATCCGACTTGTGCGCCATACTCCGGAAGTGCGATGATGAAATACGACTGTTGGAGTTTTCCGTCGGGCAGCTGGAGCACGATGACCTCGCCCGCTCTGGCCATCCCGCAAGACATGACCCTCTCGTTTGCCTACTTCAAGCAGGACATCTATCAGGCGAATGACAAAATCGAGGTTTTTGTCAACACCTCGGCAGACACGGCCAACGCGACGCTCCTGACCACCGTTTTCGGATACGATCCCTCCTTGAGCGGCTGGAACACCGTTTCCGTGACCGTCCCCGTGCAGAATGAGGCGGTGTATCTGATTTTCAAGGCCACCTCCGACTACGGATACAACCTTTTCATGGACAATGTGACAGTGGATTTCTACACGCCGGAGGATACCACTGTAGTGGTCGATACCGTTTACGTCGTTCTGGACGAGAGCATTTGCGACGGCGAGAGCTTTGAGTTCGGCGACGGCAACTACACCTCAGCCGGCAGCTATACGTACACATCCAACGACACCGTTTACACGCTGACCCTGACGGTGAACCCGACGTACAACGTCATCCTCAACGACAGCATCACGGCAGGGGAGACCTACACGCAGTACGGTTTCAACGAAAGCGCGGCAGGCACCTACACGCAGTCGTTAACGACGGTCAACGGTTGTGACAGCATCATCACGCTGCATTTGACAGTGCTGACCGGTGTGAATGAGTATAGCGGTATGGATTTCTCTGTCGCGCCCAATCCCGCGCACGACTATGCGGTGGTGTCGGTGAAGAATGCCAATGAAGAGATGGTAGTCGATTTGCTGGATATCAGCGGGCGTGTTTTGAGAACGCAGCGGCTGGCGGCGGGCGAATCGACGCTAAGGCTGGAACGCGGCAACGTGCCGAACGGGATCTACATGTTGCGGCTGACCTCCCACGGCCAAAAGCAGACACGGAAGGTGATTTTCCGATAGGCACTTCGTCAATGTAATGGACATTTCGTCCTTTGCACGAATTCCGCGACCCAAGTTTTGATTTGAGTCGCGGAATTTTGTGTATATTTGCCGCGTTTATTGAAATTATGGAAATAGAGAAACTACGAAAAGCATTGCAATCCGCCGACGCCATCATCATCGGTGCTGGCGCAGGCCTCTCCACCTCGGCGGACTTCTACCCGCTTCCCGAACCGGCTGGCCGCCGAAATCGCCGTGCAAACCGTCAAGGATTATTTGACCGAACATCCCGATTGCAGCGTCAGACAGGTGGTTTTCAATATGTTCAAGGATGAGGATAGGGATATTTATCAACCTATCATAAAATAAAGAAAAAATTGTATTTTTGCGCTCTTAATTATTAGTTGTTTGGTTATGAGCAAAACGACGATGGGCAACGAATGCCATCAAAGGTTGGCGAAGAATGGCCACCAGTCTTGGAATAGCGAAACGTGAAATGGAATTGTTAGAACAAATCCTTGGTTGAGGAATTAGATGTCCCATTACATTACAGCAATGAGAAAGAATCGTAAAAGAATTATCATCACAGCACTTGAGATTTTGGCTGTCTTGCTTCTTTTGGCTCCAGCCTATCGCCTGGCGTGTGGCATAGGCCTGAAAAAAAACTATTCCCAAAACGGCATTACCATATATGCCGATGGTGTTGAGCATAAAGAGGAGGCCAAGCAAATGGCAGAAACGCTTCGAACGCAGTTGTTGGAGGTTGACAGCGAGTATTCTCCAAGAATTTCTTTCTACTTTTGCCGGACGATGACCGGCTTTCGAACAAAGGCAATAGCGATTGGCAAACCTCTTGCTTTGTCGCGAACCGGCCTGAAGGCAACTTTGATTCGTCCGTGCGACTGGACGAAAAATTCTATAGAACCACGAAAACCGGAACTTTCGCCACGCAGTCTTTCCTCGGTTTTGTTGCACGAAGCACTTCATCATTATGAGAAGGAAAAACTTGGTGTCGTTCGTTTTTTTATCAAAATGCGTACCGAGAATTGGAAAATCGAAGGGTTTTGCGAATACCATTCCGCTTCGTCCTCGTTCCCGACAGACAAAGGATTGCGCATTTTCTCTGGCGAAGACAGTTATGATTTTGTAACAACCAATGAGATAAAACCGGAATACTTCTATTTCGTGTCACGACTACGAACCGACTACCTTCTCAATTTCAAAAAAGTCAGTGAACGCGATTATTGGTCAACAAAATATGATGAAGATCAATTGGATGAGGAAATCAGGCAGGCATTAAAAGAAAAGAGATACACTTTCACGATGCAGTGATTGAACGAATCACCGAACAACGCCAACTCAACGGGCTGTAGGGAACCATCAACGGATTCAAAATACGATAAATACCTCACTTAGCTGTCTGACAAGGTAGATTTTCAGTGATGGTTGTATGCAAATAGGCAATGAATATTAAGAATTTGGAAAACGATACGATATGAAACACGAAATCAACCCTCAAGACTCGCCGCGCGGATTTGCTTTCGAGCTGTGGAAAACGGCTGGGATGCCGAAGGTGACGATTTTCAAAACCTTCGATATCACCCGATTGATCAAGGTCGCCAAACGGAGCAGGATGAAGACCAACATGCTGATGTGCTGGTGCATCGGACATGCGGCAAGCCCTATCGAGGAGTTCTATACGCTGCCTGCCGGTGGACATCTGTGGCTGTACGATCGTCTGGCGGTCAACACCGTTGTGAAGACCGTGAACGGTACCGTCCGCCTCTGCGACATCCCTTATTCGGAGGATATTCATCAGTTCAACGAGGACTATCTGCGGCTGACCCGTCAGGTGCACGACACGAACGAAGACCATCTTCTCGGCGACGAATACATGGCCGTTGACACTTCGACGTTGGTGGAATGCGAGATTGACGGTGTGGCGAGTATCTATTCCGAACTGTTCACCAATCCTTTCCTGGCCTGGGGCAAATACCGCCGTGGGTTCTTCAAAACGACGTTGCCCATCTCGTTCCAGTTCCATCACGCCCAAATGGACGGTTTCGAGGCCGCGCGCTTCCTCAACGGGCTGCAGGAGACCATGCTTACGATTTGAGATTCCTAATTCTCTTCTGAAAACGGAACATCCCGTCGCTGTCAGGATCACCGCTGTCTGGGTCGTTAACATCGGGGTGACGGCTGTTGAAATACTCCACGATGTGGAAACCGCAGCGGTTGACATAGAAGTGGATGTTGCGCTTATCGAAATAGGGTGTGTTGGTTTCCCAGACCGTCACTTCGGGGTGCAGCTGTTCGATAAGGCACCAGGCAGAATAACCGATGCCCTTGCTGTGAACCTCGGGGTTGACAAACAGCAGCTCCAATTCGCCGCACCCGCCTTCCACGCTGATAACGGCACCGCCAACCTTCTCCCCGTCGAGGAGAATGCGGTATGTTTCGGCGTTTTCACCATCAATGGAGGCTTCAATGGTGGCGCGGGAAATGATTTCGCCATCTTCTTCAAAATGGTCGTCACGGAGACCGAACTCCTCGGTGGCACCGTACTTGAACGCCCGCTGGTTGTCGAGGATGAACTGCTCGCGGTCGTCGGGTTGCAGCGGCAAGAGGGTTACACTGTTATTGAATTTGGCTTTCATTGATCTGATTTGTTTTTACGGACTCTTTCCTGAATTTTCTGAAACACGACAAACAACACCGGCACGGTAAGCAGCAAGCCGAGCGTGCCGAACAGCATTCCGCCGACCACACAAACCCCGATGGTGCGGCTGCCGTTGGCTCCCACGCCCGAGGCGAACATCAAAGGCAGCATACCGATAATCATCGTCAGCGAAGTCATCAGGATGGGACGCAGTCGCGCCGCATCGGCGAGCGACATCCCCTCGCGGCGCGCCTGCGAGGCGTACTCGGTGAGCAGGATAGCCGTTTTCGACAGCAGGCCCACCAGCATCACCATCCCGATCTGCATGTAGATGTTGTTCTCCACGCCGAACAGCTTGGCGAACAGCAAACTGCCCGCCAGACCGAAGGGCACCGACAGCATTACCGCCAGCGGGATGAAGAGACTTTCGTAGAGGGCCACCATCACGAGATAGGCGAACACGATGCATATCAGGAAGATGAAGATCACTCTGCCGGATGTCTGGCTCTCCTCGCGGGTGATGCCGCCAAACTCAATGCTATAGCCCACGGGCAACTCCTTCGCGGCGGTCTCCTGGATGGCCTTGATGGCACGACCTGAACTGCTGCCCTCTGCCACGCTGCCCGACACATCGATGCTGGGGAACATATTGAAACTGTTGATCGACTGCGGCATATACTCCTTGGTGAGGGTGACGAACTGGTTGATAGGCATCATCTCGCCGCTTTCGGAACGCACAAAAAGACTCGCCAACGACTCGGGTCGGTTGCGGTCGGAGGGCCGGAGCTGCAAATCCACTTGATACACCTTGTTGTACTTGTTGAAGTTGGAAATGTAGTCGCCGCCCAAGTAAGCGCCCATCTCGTTGAGGACGGTGGAAGGTGCGACCCCCATCTTCTTGCACCGTGCCACATCCAAATCCACGCGGTACTGCGGATAGTTGACATCGTAGCTAGAGTAGGCCTCCCCGATTTCCGGGCGCTCGCTGAGTTTTTCCATAAAACGAGTGGTGATCGCGTGCAACGTTTTGGCATTCTGCCCGTTGCGGCCCTGCACCGAGAACTCGAAACCGCCGTTGCCGCCATAACCCTCCACCATACCCGGTTCCGAGACGAAGCTCTGCGCCTCCGTTTCCTGGGACAAAATCGCGTCTATCTTCTCCATAATGGCGGAAGAGGAGTGCGCTTTTCCTCGGCGTTCTTTCCACGGTTTCAGCTGGACGAAGATGTTGGCGCCGGCTCCGACGCCTACCACGCCGCCAACATCCTGCACTTCAGGCAACTCACGGATCTTGTCGCAATTACGGTTCATCAGGTCGAAAGTCTTGTTGGCCGTGTAACCCGAAGGGGGCGTAAGATCCACGAAAAGCGTGCCCATGTCCTCGTTGGGGATGAAACCCGTGGGCACAACCTTGAAGAGGATGCCGAAGAGCAGCAACGTGACCGCCACACTGCCGACCGTAAGCCATTTGTGGCCAAGCAACCAGCGGACCATTTTGGTGTAATGTTTTAACAGGGTGTTAAAAGTGATATCGTATGCGGTACGAATCCTTGATTGCAGGGACGATGTTCCCGATTTTTGTAGAGACGCGCCATGGCACGTCTCTACAGATAACGGTTTCAAAATCAGGGCGCACAATGCCGGCGACAATGTCAGCGCATTGACCAACGAGATGCCCACCGCGACGGCCATCGTCAGACCGAACTGTTTGAAGAAGATGCCGGTGGTGCCGCCCACAAAGGCGACGGGGATGAAGATGACCATAAATACCAGCGTGGTGGTGAACAGCGTGACGGAAAGTCCATTCATGGCATCCTCCGAGGCTTTACGGGTAGTGGTGAAGCCCTCGTCCAGCTTGGCTTTCACCGCCTCCACCACCACGATGGAGTCATCCACCACGGTGCCGATAACCAGCACCAACGCAAAGAGCGTCAGTAGGTTAACCGAGAAACCAGCCACTTTCATAAAGGCGAAAGTGCCGATGAGCGAGACGATAATGCCGACGGCGGGAATCAGCGTGGCGCGGAAATCTTGCAGGAAGAAGAGCACCACAACCAACACCAGCACAATGGCGATGACGAGTGTCAGAATCACCTCGCGGATGGAGGCGAAGAGGAAGTCGTTGGTGTTGTCGAAGGTGACGATTTTCACGTCCTTGGGCAGCGATTTCTCGGTTTCGGCCAGCAGTTTGTCGATTTCGAGGTTGATTTTGGTGGCGTTGGAGCCGGCCATCTGGCTCACCGAACCCATCACGCCCGGATGCCCGTTGATGCTGTTGATATAGTCGTAATCCGACTGCCCTAACTCCACATCCGCCACATCCTTCAGCAGCAGCTCCTCGCCGGTGGGCAGCGAGGCAATCACAAGGTTCTCGAACTCCGGCACCTCGGTTTTGCGACCCGTATAGCGCAGCATATATTGGAACACATTGTCGGAGTTGCTGCCCAACGAACCGACCGAGGCCTCAAGGTTCTGTTCGGCCAGCACGGCGGATATGTCGCTGGGCATCAGCTTGTGACGCGCCATCACGTCGGGTTTGAGCCAGATACGCAGGGCGTATTGCGCACCCCATACCTCCACCTTGCCCACACCTTTGATGCGCAGCAGGGCGGGACGCAGGTTGTTGTAGAAATAGTTGCTGAGGAAGTTCTCGTCGTAGGTGCCGTTGGGACTCTCCAGCGCGATGATGCGGAGCTGGCCGGGTTGCCGTTTCTCGGTGGCCACGCCCGTCTGCAGCACCTCAGCGGGCAGTTGCGCTTGTGCCTGGATGACTCGGTTCTGCACATTCACGGCGGCCATATCTGCATTGGCGCCCTGCTCGAAGTAGATGGTGATGCTGGCCGAACCGTTGCTGGCCGACGAGGTCATGTAGGTCATCCCCTCCACCCCGTTGATGGCCTCCTCCAACGGCATCACCACGCTCTTGTGCACCGTTTCGGCACTCGCGCCTGGATAACTTGCCCACACGTAGATGGCCGGCGGCGCGATGTCGGGATAGCGCTCCACCGGCAGCGAGAGCAACGAAATAACCCCCAACAGCACGATGAACACACTGATGACGAGGGAGAGCAAGGGTCTGGATATAAAGGTTTTGACGGTCATAATCACTATTCTTTATGGAAGAGCAAAAATAGCAAGTAAGACCGAGAGTATGGTGTATAAAAATGAACCGATATTGTAGGTTTTCGGAACTAATCAATGCTCTAATAACGCCTCTATCGGCACGGTGCTGTCCATCAGCCCGATGCGGGTGTCGGAGGCGTGGCGGTTGACACCGGTGTAGGCTAAGGAAGCGTCCTCATAGCGGCGGAATTTCAGGATGGCGTCGTTCATTTGGGCGCGGTTGAAGACGCCGACGCGCAACAGCAGGTCGAAGTCGTCAATGGTTAAGCCTGTAACGCGCTCAAACAGAATCGGTTCCAGCTTGCGGATGACATCCTCAAGACTCTCTTCCCGATAGTCGGTGAGATACATGAAGATGGGAATTCGCGTGGCGAACTTCATCAGTTTCTCCTGCACCTCGCGCCGTTTGGAGCGGTATTCCTTCTCCTCCTGCGTCAGTTCCTTTTTCTTCTTGCTGTCGCCACCTTCCCCGGCCTCGCGTTTCAGCTTCTTTATCTTATCTGCACGATTGACGATGTTTTCAATAATGTCGCTGCCCAAAGCACGGAAGCCTTCAATCTTCATAATGGCAGCCATAGCTTCGGGATTGTTCAGCACTCGTTGCAAAGTAGTGTTATCCACATTGACCAGTTGTGCGCTGTTCCAACGACGGGCCAATAGCGTGCCGCTGGTGCCATTGTCCACAAAGTCAAGGATTTCGGTGGCATCCACCCGCTTCATCGAACTGCCGTCGAATTGCAGGATGGGCAGGAAGTTGATGAAATCATCCACCTTGTCGGTGATGCGGCGGTTGCTATCCACATCCAACTGGTTGGCGTAGGTCACCACCTCGCGCAAAGCACGATTGGGCGCGAAATCAAAGACGTAGCAGGTGGGCTTGAGGATGGTCCGTTTCGTGGGGTCTTCCTCGTCGGTGGCCGTCCACGGACTTTGCACCCGGAAAGCTGTCTGGAAGTAGGTCTCGGGGCTGGAGCAGTTGCGCAGCATCAGCAGACCGCCTAACGGTCGAAGGGTGACGCCCGTGGTCAACTTGCCGCAGGTTAGCGTGATGGTGCGGGTCTTCAGCGGATTGTCGCCCATGGCCTCGCGTACCGGACCGAGGGCATCCACGCCGATACCGGCCTTGGTTCCGCTGCAGTTGATGATGGTGTAGTTCTGGTAAAAGCCATTGGCAGGACGGTGCAGCAGTGCTTCCATCGCATCGCACGAGGCCACGTTGGGCAGGAACCACATCGTGTGGGCGCAAAGGTCGAGCAAACGGGTGTCTTCGAAAGGCAGTGCAGGGCGCACGTTGAGGGGCGAGCTGCCGTCGCCGAAGATGGGGGCTTTGCCACGGATAATGTCGAGCCACTTCTGCACGGCTTTCTCGTGGACAAAGGTCTTTCCCTCTGCCCGGAAGAACTCGTTGAGGTCGAAGCCGTCCATGTCCCACTGCTCAATCATCGCGCCAAGGTCCTGCGGCATCTGGTAGGTCATCATCACCATGGTGGGCATCTCCAAGTAGGGACCACCGACGGATTCTTTCCGTGCCTGCTCGTCCTGATAGGTCCAGTTGAAGATCTGGCTTTCCATGAACTCGCCCGTGGCGAGGGCGCGAAAAGGGGTGCCGCTGAGGTAGAGGTAATGCTTGCCCGTGATGGGCACATCGCTGTCGTCCCAGGCGCGCCCGCTCTCCACATCGATGCCGCTCTCGCTCATCACCGCGTCCTCTTCCGCCTGCCGTCGCTTGGCATCGGCATCCCCGAGGTCGAGCAGACTCTTGGCGTTGTCGTTCCAAGCCCCGAAATGGTATTCGTCCAACACAATCAGATCCCAGTGGATGCTGTGTACCCACTCATTTTTCGTTTTGATGTTGCCGTAACGGTCTCTGCCGAGGTAGTCCTGGAAAGAGCCGAATACCACTAGAGGCTTTGGCGATGATAGCGACGGGAAACGTTCTTCTATGCGACTGCTGTAGTACCGCCAGCCTTCAAAGTCGCGGTGCCGCAGCAAATCCTCTTTCCACGAATCCTCCACGGCGGGCTTAAAAGTGAGCACCAGCACACGTTTGGCCCCCATGCGTTTGGCAAGCTGGTAGGTGGCGAAGGTCTTGCCGAAGCGCATCTTGGCGTTCCACAGGTAGTGGCTGGGGCGATTGGGCTCCTCTTCGTCCATCCTGGCGAAGTAGTCGGCGGTCTGTCTCACCGCCTGCGCCTGCTCATCGCGCATCTCGTAGTCGAGGTCGCGCACTGTCTTGATGTCCGAATCGCGATGGCGCACGGCCACGTATGCCGCCTGTGCCTCGCGCAGGGAACAGCGACACCACTCGCCGATGAGTTCCTTGCCCATGCGGCGCAGGTAGTCGTGGAGGTCGTGGTCGCCGAAGCTCTCGCCGCTGCCATCAGCGTAGAAGGCGTTGTCGTGCCACAGCAGGTGGTAGGTCTTGTACGGTTCGGTGATGGGATGCTGCTCGTCGATGCGCTCATTCACATCGATGCGGCCCGTCTGCCCGATTTTGATCCAGCCGGGGAAGGCAACGTCGTCGTACATGTAGATTTGCGGGACGGTACGCCGGCTGTTGGGGAGGATTTGGTCTATTGTTTGCATAATCAAAATCTTTCATTGTTATTCCATCGGCCGTATCATGCTCTCGATAAAGGCAATCTCGTCCTTGTCCAAGCCGTACTTCTCGTACAGCATCTCGTCGGTCCAGGGGTGGGAGAAGTCTTGGAGGGGGACGAAACGATAAGTTTTGGAAGTTGCATCTTGACTGGATTTTGCGAGGCTGTGACAAAACCTCACAAACCTAGTATGGAGATATGATGCTATATTTCTTATACGTTGCTCATCTAAATTTAAGTCAGCACCGATTACAAGATATGATTCTGTACAAATATCATTTGGTTTTCCAATGATTGTATTAAGATTGTCATCATTTAATTCTGTTCCGATATTGTTTGCGCGTGAAGTGAATATTTTATAACGGGGAATCCATTCTTTGTGATTTGTTATGAATTTTTTTTCGACATAGCCTTTTTTCAACCCTTTTCCATAACAACAGACAGCATTTATAATATCTTTTTCATTTTCATGAAAATCACTTGTTTGAGAAAAATCAGTAGGAATACCAAAGGGCTTTCGAACTGAAACTATAGAACTGAATGGGCTTTCGTTAGCTTTTCCTATTTTTTCTAAAATGCTGATAGCATTTCCGTTACGGATGAAAATATCACAATCTTTATATTTCAAAGTTCTATTTATTGTAGTTTCTTCTTTTCCTACATGTGTAACAACCTTACATGAATTATTAGATTTGTCCTTGCACCATAAAAAATAACAAACCCCACCTCGTATATTAACTCCCGGGAAACAATCCTCCGTGTTTGGAAAGTCATGTAATTCTGATATATGTTTGGAATTAAGCATTTTATCTCGAAAATCGTCCAACCCTTTTCCTCCCGCATACCATCTTGCTGGAATAACCATTACGATGTAGCGTGGGTTGAGTTTCTCAGCAGTGTTCTCAAAAAGATGGTACAACGGTTTTGCACTCGCTTGTGCTCCTCCGTCGCTTAACTGGTACGGCGGGTTTCCAATAATTACGTCGAATTGCATATCTTTCTTGAATATTTCTTTGATTGGTTTGTGAATAAACGGATAGGCGTAGGTCTCGCGGGTGTCTGCGCGGAGGTATTCGCCTTGACTGGCGCCGCAGCGTTCGCAGCGGCCTTGCGCGTTCCACGTGTGGCGGCAGCGGTCGTAACGCAGATTACCCTGCACATCATGGAAAGCCGTACTGACGCTGTACTTGCCGTTGGCCAGTTTGGTGCAGTAGAGCGTGCGGCGGCTCATCTCGGCGGTGAGGTCGGTGCAGGCGATGCCGAAAACCTGCTGGGTCATGATGTGGTCGATACGCTGCTGCAGGTCGGGGATCTGTTCTTCGAGACCCGCCAACAGCCGTTTGGCGATCTCGCGCAGGAAGACGCCGCTCTTGCTGCAGGGATCGAGGAAGCGCGTCTTGCTGGAGCGGAACAACTCTTGCGGCAACATGTCGATCATTCGGTTGGCCAACTCGGGCGAGGTGAAGACCTCATCACTGGAAAGGTTGGCCAAGCAGTTGAGGATGTCTGGACTATAGTGTGTCATATCGATAAAGTTGGGTGTAATGCAAAGGGGGATAAGTGTGTACGGGTTCGTCGAAGCTTTGCACTTCGCCTTGCTCGTCGAAGAGGCTGTACTGGTGGCTTTGGGTGACGAGGAAGTCGAACTGGAAGTCGCGGCGGGAGAACTGCATACTGCCCGCGATGGGGGTCCACTCGCAGAAGGTGATGGACTTGTTCTCGGCGGTGCGGTAGGTGAGGGCGTCGCCGCAGACGATGTTCTTCAGGAGCATATAGCGGAGCGAAAAAAGGTAGGGACTGTCCACGGGCAGCCTCTCCGAGGCTGGGTGTTGAGAGAGGACGTACTCTTCCAGTCTGGTGCGGCAGACCTCGGCGTTGTCGGGCAGGATGTCGATGCCGTAGCAGGAGCCGACGGCGATGAGGCTCTGGAACTCCCATTCGGTTTGGGATTTGAGGTCTTGCAGAAGGGAGAGTTTGCGGCGGAGGATTTCGATGAGGAAGTTGCCCTCTCCGCAGGCGGGCTCGAGGAAGCGGCTGTCGAGCCGGAACGACTCGTCGCGCACGAGGTCGAGCATAGCGTTCACCTCGCGCGGATTGGTGAACACCTCGCCATGGTCAGCCACCCTTTGGCGGCTCTTGATTTGGGTTTTAGAGTTTTGGTTGTCTAGCATAAAAAATCCGTGAACTTCTGTCTGGACCGAGGTTCTCGACAACCTACACTACAAACAAGAAAGCCCACGGACATACCGCGAGCATTTCTGCTTTCTTGAGTAGTGTGATTGAAATTGTCGAGATTTCGGTCCACTTGAAAAGCAAAAACGCTTTTATACTATATGTTTATCTTATTATTCTATTCTTCTACTGTTTTGATATTAATTTTGGGTTTTAGTTTCTGTTTTATTTTAGGGTGCAAAGATACAGATTTTTTGGAATATAAGGGAAAGAGAAGATTATTTCTAAATGCTTATAATATCAATTGGTATTCCTCTGTTTCTAATTATTTCTTCCGCACCTTTAGGCAAACGAGGCACAGATATACCCAGTCTGTTTTTTGCTCTACTACAAGCCACATAATAAACCCGTTGATATTCCGCTCTACTATCTTGAAGATTGGGATTTAATATAAAATCCATAGAACTATCATTGTCATCTAAAATTACAAGTACATTATCATACTCGTCACCTTTAGCTTTATGAATGGTTTTGTCCATTGTATGGGTAACATCGGGAGCACTAATACACATAGCAAGGCTTTGGTAAGGGGTTTTGTCATAGAATTCTTTCGCCTTACCACTTCTTAATTTTGACAATGGCAATTTCAAGGTGTCTATAAGATAATCAATAAACACAGTTGCTTCTTTATCATTATAATTAGCATAATCACTAACAAGCATCTTAAGTGACACAATGCTTTTCTTTTGGTCTTGACCAAACTGTTTGCCAATACTTTTCATCGCATCCTTCATTGCACCCGCCATAACCAGTTCATTCTAAAAACATTTGATGTCACATTCGCATACGATAAAGTCGTCACTTCCCCACCACAGTCTGTCTTAAATGCAGCATATGCATTCAAATTACTTCCCACATATAAAATCGGCTTCTTAGTACTTCTTTCCTCAACAGGTACTTGTGAAAGATCTGTACGAATCTTATTCAAAAAACTAATTATTTCCTTAGAACTCCTTCTATTTCTTTGTATTTCATAACTTACCATATTGGGTAAGCTAAAACCTGTGAAAAGTTGAGGATCGGCTCCTGCAAAACCATAAATAGCTTGAGCCGTGTCGCCAATAACACCAATGATAGTATTTGAAGACGCAGCTATTTTTTTCAATATTTCAACCTGCAAAGGAGTAGAATCCTGAAATTCATCAAGAAAGATGTAAGGATACTTTGCTCCTATTACTTGCGCAATGAATGGATACTTTAAAATAAGTTTATTAGCGAAGTATAACACATCATCATAATGCATTACTCCGTGTTCCCATGCATATTTCTTATATTCATTTAATATAACTTGTGGAACTGAATATTTCCCTACTCTAATTGGATACTTTGTTCTGAACACCCAATCAGATGAAATCCAAGTCCATCTAGCATTCAAAATTGCTTCACGAATCTTATTTTCATTATTGTATAAATAACCCTTTCTTGTTTTACTAATTAACTCATTAATCACACCTAATCCGGTCAAAACCGTATCATCCACCACCTTCAGCTTAGTTAATGCAAAACCTTCCTCTTTCGCAATGAAATGCAAATATGGTCCAACAATATTCTCATAGAGAAAAGTGTGGATAGTTGATACTTCAACACGGTCAGCTGATGTAGATAATCTGTCTTGAATGGTTTCTACACCAACATTAGTATAAGTAATGCAGGCAATCTTTCTGATATGATCCAAGCGCTTGGAATTGGCAAGCACATTACGTACGTGTTGCACAAGCCAATATGTCTTACCTGCTCCAGGGCCAGCCTTCACGGAAAAAGGTTTGTCTATTTCGATGTTGTCGTCGGATTTTATGAATTTAACAGCCATTCTATTGCATTCTTAATATAATCAGGTATTACAAATGGTTCACGCGCATCTCCTTCTTTGCCTAGATTTTCTTTGAGCACACTTGACAGTTCCAATGCATTTGCGCCTTTTCCTACTGAATTTAGATAACGCGCTGCAAGAAGCGCTTTTTTCTTTTCCTCATTCGTCCATGTTGATGCTATCAACGCATCTTTTATCCTATTATTGGCCTTTGAACTACGCAACTTTTCTAGGCAGGCCGGATAGTTGTTATTCTGTATCTCTTCTAATTCCTCTTTATTGGCAAGGTTGGGAGTAAAAAGAATAGATGAATCCGAGTTCGTTCGCATCAGGTCATATTCCAATGTTTTACCGTAAGTGGCATCTTGGCTGAAAACCTGTATAGTCCCATTGTCTTCATAATGTTTAATTAGTTCCTCTGCATGCTCTTTTTCCTCGTAATCAGCATTGCCAAACTCAAAGGGATAGCACCGTTCAAATCCACCATTTGTATCTTTCTTTTTTCTAACGGGGTCACGATCCGTTATGCAAGCAACTTTTTTCTTAATGGCCTCGGGATTTCGGCTCGTATCAAACAATTTCAAAAAATGACCGAAATATCTTCCACCTGCTGTGATTGTCGCCACATGAGCATCCTCAAAACTCTTTCCCAAATATTCAGCCATTACAGGAATCAATAATTCTTCCGCCAATCCTTCCACAAAACAAACCTTATCGGCAAAAAGCATATCCGACTTGGTTGCATCCAAAAAACGCTGTACAAATTGCTTTGATTCTTTATCCTCATCGCTATCTCCAAACAAACGTCCCGGATATGCCACCCTAAAATCACCACCATCTGTGTATAAACACACCATTTCATCCAATGAAACAGCAGATGTGATTTGAGTAGAATGGGAAGTCACAAATAGCTGGCGAACCTGTTTTGTCTTTACTTGTTTCTCTTTCAGGTATTTCAAAAATTTATATTGCAGAGAAGGGTGCAAATGAGCCTCGGGTTCCTCAACGGCCAGCACCGAATAAACTCGGGCATTTTGTCGGTAATAACCAGAATCAGCATTGGCTTGCATCTTAGCAAGCAACAGCGACATATATATCAAGTTGTTATAACCAAGCCCATTATGAGTGGCTCCAATCTTGATTCCTGTTTCTTGCTCAATGACAAGCTGCAAGGTAGATAGAAAATCTGCCTCAGATAGCAAACCCGTGAAGTCGGGTTTTGAATTATTAAAATCTGAAGCACCAGTTTCGCTAGCATACGCGAGTATATGACTCTTGCCGTGAAGCAACCTTTTTTGGACAGCATCCAACACGGGTTTGACAGCTGTTATAAAATCAGTGTGTTTTTCACTCAATTCTTTTTCTTTCTGTTGGTCATCCTTGGCGATGTCTATTTTAATCTCATAATCCAAAAAGAAGTTCAGCACTTCCCTTAACAAAGGAGCCTTTCCGGAGAACAAGTCTCTTTCTACATCGCGGATGGGTGCGAGAAATTGAAAATCAAATTTACTCAATGTATCTCCATCTATTCTTGCACGAACTACTGGATTGCCCGCCCAAATTCTACTAATGTACCGTCTAAGAAACTCATCTCGTATTAGGTTCCAGACTTGATCTTCATTTGTCGCAGCCACAACTTTCCTTAAATATTCTGCTGAATCTTCCTCGGGCAAAAAATAGTCGAATGTGATTTGAGCTTCATAAGGGTGTTCAAGTTTGATAAGACAAGGTGCAACCAATACCAAGTCTTCAGAATCTGATGCTTCACCCTCGCTTTCGGCAAAATAAACTGAAATGCGCACATTCGGGGCAGCACTTTTTAGTTCTGAAAGCGTACAATTTCGACAAAAATCATAAAAAGATAATTTCTTTACAGTATCAATGTTGAGTACCAAATCTAACGCTCGAAGCAAATTGCTCTTGCCCGCATTGTTAGGCCCAATAATCACATTGATTCCATCACGAAAAAAGATTTCCGAATCTTTGAAGTTTCTATATCCTTTGATGTTTATTTTGGAAATATACATTGCTTAAGTAAGTTTTGTTGGTGTAAATATTCTTATAATATTGATAATAAAATCAATCAGGAATAACATGGACATAAAACTTTTGGTCAAACATTTTCATTAAATACTCCGCTACAGCATTCATCACTATTTTACCCATATATTCATTCCCTATAAAATAGCATGGCACATCTATATAATACCTGTTTTCACCATATGCATTGGCCAAATTGGATTCAACCAAAGCTTGGGTATATTCAGTATTATCATTAGTGCATACTTTTACATGGGATATAGGGTAGGAGTATGCTTCAAACCCTGGATTACTATTCATAAACTCAGAATAAGCATCATCATACACCTTTTGGGTTGAAGCAATCACATCCTTCACTTTATGGAGTGTTTCGTTTGTTACGGAAGGTATCTTCAATAAGTCATTGTCTGAAACACGAATTGATTCCAATCGGATAAGAGTGTCTTCAGTTGAGTTTTCAAGCTGTTCTACTGACATTACTCCAGTTTTTTTAATTAAATCCAGGTCATATTGACTGCCAGATTCTGTCGAACCAGAATTGTACATCATAACAAGTTGGTTTAACATTTCCTCCTTTTCTCTATTTGAGTTGACAATTATCACCACTTCATTAAATGGTGTCTGATATTCTTCTTTGTCAAGTAGAATAGGTAACCCTGCTTTCGATCCCCAACGATCGTCTTTGATGGGTAACCTCCATTCTCTTTCGAAAGTCCAATCCACAATTTTGTCACCAGTCAATTGGGTATGTACATATCTGAATTGTTCTTCAATGCCGAGACCACATGAATCATCCAAAAGACGAAATCCTTTTACACAGGTTAGACTAGCATAATTGGCTTCTTTTCGATCGCCCGACAACCCATATATAACACTTCTCGCACCAGCGCCATAAGCTTCATTTCTTCTTACTGCTATACCATAACCTCCGACATATCCCCTATTTGCTCCTCTTTTCTTTGCATAGTCAATTAAAGCATATAATGGCATTTCTGTAAAACAAACTGCTGAATAAGGACCATATATAGTAGGCTTACCTTTTCTAAAAGCCCATGTGGACTGTATGAATCCATCATGCACTATTTTTTTGAGAACATCGAACGGCGGAGCATTATCTGCTAACTTCCAATCATCATCAATATAAGGTGTGTCTAGAAAAATATCGTTCCCGTTCTCATCAAAATAGCTGGGAATATCACTTTCGTCTATATAAATTATTTCAGGCAATTTACCGTTTATATCTTCATCGATATATGGACGAGCACCCGGTAATCGACCATGAACAAAATGAATTAACCATGATGACAAATCACGTCTTTCTTTCCATCCCCAATTATTCATACTTTACTATTTTACTTTTTTCACTTGATTTAACTCATACTAAACGAAACCTCTTTCCTCATAGTCCATAAATTGCAAAAATACAAATCTTTCCCCATTCATCAAATCTTGTAAAAGAAAAACACCTCTCCTTACATCAAACTCCCTATAAACCTCACAAACCCCTCGATATCCCCCTCCACACTTGCCTTCTCCAATGCCGCCATGTACTCTTCCCGGCGCTCCACGGGGATCACCACCCAAGGATAGCCGGCGGTCACGAGCTGGCTGTTCATCACGAAGCGGGCGGTGCGGCCGTTGCCGTCCATGTAGGGATGAATATAGACGAAGAAGAAATGCCCCAAAACCGCACGTACTAAAGCACTCTTCTCCTCCATCATCAAATCTGACAACGCACTCATCGCGTCCAACACGGCGTCGGGATTCAGCGGCGTGTGCATGGAGTTGCGGATATAGACCTGATGCCTGCGGTAACCCACCAGATCCGAAGCCTTCACAATGCCCGCCCGGATGTACGGCCCAATGTGTCCGCTCCTTGAATCACCAAATTGTCCCCGTGGGCATCTTGGTACTTCTTCAGCACTGCCAGCGATTCCGCTAATTTCTCTTGTATTTTTGCCATATCAGTACGCCTTGCATCGGCATTATTAGTTTATTTTGCTTTACTAACATTAGTGTATTTTGCCTTTCTAACATTAGTTTTTGACGCTGCAAATATACAAATCTTTTCGCATACAACAACATTATTTAGGCAAGAAACATCTAATTGTGCCCACTATCGTCCCGTAACTGATGGAAATAGGCAGAAAATCATCAGTTTATTTTACTTTGCTGTTATTAGTTTTTCCGCTATACTCCGATTGGTTTTAATGCTTTCTCTGCAATCACCACACTCTTATGCACTGTTTCGGCACTCGCGCCTGGATAACTTGCCCACACGTAGATGGCCGGCGGCGCGATGTCGGGATAGCGCTCCACCGGCAGCGACAGCAACGAAATCACCCCCAGCAGCACGATGAACACGCTGATGACGAGGGAGAGTAAGGGTCTGAATATAAAGGTTTTGACGGTCATAAACTCTAAACTTTTAACTCTTAACTTTTAACTATTTCCGTTCCTTCCTCCACAAAACCCGCCCCTTTGGCTATAATCACATCTCCCTCCTGGAGACCGCTAATCACCACGTACTCTTTGCCGTTGTTCTGCGGTTCCACCTGAATGATGGTGGAGACTGCCTTGCCGTCCACCACTTTCATAACATAGACCTTGTCTTGGATGCTGTAGGTGGCCTCTTGAGGGATGACGATGGCGTTGTGCAGTTCTGTGGGAATAACGATTTTGCCCGTACCGCCACTGAGCAGCATTCCGTTGGGGTTGTCGAAGCGGGCGCAGACCGAGACGGCTCCCGTGCGCTCGTCCACCACGCCGCTGATACTTTCCACACGGCCGGTATGTTCGTAAAGGGTGCCACTGGGCAACTGCAACCGCAGTTCGGGCATCTGCTGTATCGTCGCTTCCATACTCTGGTGTTCAGACAGGTACTGCATCACCGTTTTTTCCGTCATCGAGAAATAGACCCGCATCTGACGATTGTCGGCCACCACGGTGAGTCCGTCCTGGATGGAAGGTCCCACGAGGTCGCCCTTGCGGTAAAAGATTCGCCCCACCACACCGTTGGAAGGACTGCGGATTTCGGTGTAGCTGAGGTCGTTGCGGGCGGAGGTGAGGGCTGCTTTCGCTGCAGCGAGGTTCGCTTTCGCCACGTTGAGGTCGCTTTCGGCCAGCGAGAGTTCGAAGTCGGAGACGACCGATTTCTGCCGCAAGTTCTTCTTACCGTTGTATTCCAACTGCGCCTTGTCCAAAGCGGCCGTCATCATCTGCACGTTGGCATTGGCCGACTCCACTGCCGCCCGGCTGGGTGCATCATCGAGACGAGAAACCGGCAAAACACCGAAGGAACTCATCCATCTGTTTTTAATCGGCCAAATCAAGAACGCCCTGCTGACCACCGAAATGACCCACCAGCAGATTGCCGACCAGTTCGGCTTCCCGGATCAGTCGGCTTTCGGACAGTTTTTCAAGCGTCAGGAGGGGATGTCGCCTTCGGAGTTCCGGAAGAGGTATAGGTGATGCGTGTAGTGTTAATTGTAACCTTACCGGAAACTCTTCCTAAACGTCAGCGGAGAAACGCCCTCATTGCGCTTGAAGAACTGCCCTAACGAGGCCTGGTCAGGGAACCCCATCGCGTCGGCCACCTGCTGTATGCTCCAGTCGGTGCTCAGCAACAACTTCTTGATATTGCCGATTAGCGGGTTGTTTGTGACGCTGGGAAGCGGGAGGGGGTGCGACGCTGGGAAGCGAGTTTTTGGCGACGCTGGGAAGCGTCGGCTCCTAACTCACAATGACTTTCCGAGCCGGGCGGTCGCCTACCTTGACGATATAAACGCCGGGAGCGAGCCCGCGGTCTCCTACCCGACGACCTTCCATATTGAATATGCTTACTGTGCAGTTGTCACAGCCTTCCACGATGATATTGCCGTTCAGACTCTTGATGGTGACATCCTCCATGTCAAGTTCGTCGATGCCGGTGTCGTCGCCGCCGTCGTCACCACTGACATAGCAGTTCGCCTCGAAATGCGGGGTGCCCCCACTGATGGTGTTCCCATTGGCCAGCGATGGCGTCAAGGGGGCGGAGATGAGCGTAGAGGAATTGCCGCCACCAGGACCACCGCCACCGCCAGGACCGCCGCCGGAAGTGATCGTAGGCGTATAGAACGCCACGGCATTGTCGCCGTAAGTCACGGTGTACCAACTGTTTCCGCTGACAGATGAAGACTGGATATAGGGTTGGTTGATGGAGCTGCCGTTTTCAATGCCTCTCACCGCGATGATGACACCGCCGTTGATATAGACCTTCTTTCCCCCTTCTGAATTGGCATCGATGGCCAACTCGGGCGAACGGGAACCGATGGCGTAAACCAAGCCGCCATTGATGTAGAAGTTGCCATTGGCATCCATGCCGTCGTTGTTGTTGGAGTGGGAATAGACATAACCGCCGGTGACGGTCAGATTCTGGGCCGAGTTGACGCCGTCGTCGTAAGCAACGACATAGACTTCTCCCCCCGTTATGTTCAATGTGTTCTTGCTCTCGATGCCTTCGCCATTACGGCCAGTGGTGGTCACTTTTATGTTGCCACCGCTGATAACCATGCCGCCGCTGTAAGTGTAACTGTTGCCGACCTGCGTTTTCAAGCCGGCTTTGATGCCCTTCGGCGACGAGTAGTAATCGCTGCTGACGTGGTCGGTGTTGCCGGTATAGTTGGTGTTTTCCGTTGTGCCGTTGTTGTAGTAGAGGCTGCCGCTGGTGGCGACAGTGATGTCGCCGCCGCTGACGGTCAGCACGTCGTCGCATTTCAGGCCCTTGCCGCCCGAGCCTGTGGAGGTGAGATTGAACGTGCCGCCGTCGATGTTGATGTCCCCGTCAGCGCTCATTCCGCAAGCCGCTTTGGTCTCCAAATCATCCTCATCCCAAGTACCTTTGCCGCTGGTGGTTACCGTGATGACCGGTTCCCCGGTGATGTAGATGTCACCCGCGCATTTGATACCTTTTGCAGCAATGGCCGTGCAATTGATGGTGATAGTGCCGCCGCTGATGTACATGTTGCCCGAGTCTTCGTCCTCGTGGTCGGCGGTGATGGCGGTGGCCGTGTCGCCCTCGAGGTCGCACTGGATGCCGTCGTCAGCGGTGCCGCTGATGTTGAGGGTGCCGCTCTCCATCAAGAAATACTGGTTGCAGGAGATGCCGTCGCCCACGGCGGAGGTCACATTGATTGTGGCGTTCTTCAGACTGATGTATTCGCCGGCCTTGATGCCGTGCTTCACGTTGCCCACCACGTTGAGCGTGCCCTGCTGCTTGAACTCGGCGTGGCCTTTCACGTAGAGGCATCCCTTCTGCGTGCCGCCAACCGCATCGACGAGCGTGTTGGTGGTGCCGGTGATCACTTTCACGTTGATGCGTTTGCCGTTCTGGACATGCACCGCCGCTCCGCTATATACGGGAGTGGTATTGGTCAACGTGAGACCGTTGAGTTCGAGCGTGGCCTTGTAAGAGCCCGACATATAGAACTCACCGTCGGTCGATGTGCCGCTCAGCTTGTAGGTGATTTCGCTGGCGAGGGAGTCGCTCTGCGCGATGGAGACATGCGCCCCCTGTTGGGTGACGGTCAGAAACTGCGTCACGTTGTCGGCGACGGCCACCGTTGCCGTCGTGCCGCTATAGACCACTTCGACGGTGTTGTCGCCCGGCGTCTGCGCAAAAACGCAGGTTGTCAGAAGCAACATACAGATTAGGAAAGCTGTGTGTTTCATAAGATTATCTTTTCGAAAACAGGTACTATTAAATTTGCCTGCAAAAATAACATTGCTGCTTTCACGCCCATTAACACATCAACGCGACTGTTTGACAAAAGTGCCGATTCGTGTATCGTATTGAAAATAAATCCGTATTTTTGCATTATGAAAAAGAAACAGGCATATACCCATCCTATGAACCTTTATCCTCAGAGAATCAAGGAGGAAGGAATTGTGGTTTTCGATGATGTGAGGGGGTTACCCTCCGGTGACGAGTCCTTTGTCTCGCCAGACTACGTGATTTGCATCGGTCATAAAGGGCACATCAAACTTATGCACGACGACATCGCCGACTATTCTGAGCAGCACACCGTCGGCGTCATTTTTCCCAACCACAGACTGTTGAAGGTGGACAGATCTGATGACTACCGGGCCACATTGATTGTTGTCAGTGCCTCGCTGCTAAACGACCCCCTGCTGCAAATCATTAACCAGCTTCGTTACCGCTACGAACCACACCCCAACGTGAAACTCAACAAGCATGAGTACAAGATGATTACAAGCGTGGTGGAAGGAATGCGCGAAATCACGCGTCTCCAACTTCCTGACCATCGGATGCTGATGACACGCCTGCTGGAGTTCCTGCTACGCCTGCTCAGCCACTACCGCAAGAGCAAGCTGAACGAGGCACATGCCGACAAGCGGGTCAGCGCACGTTTCCTCGCCGAGCTCAAGCAGCATTTCCGCGAGCACCGCGATGCAGGTTTCTATGCCGAAAAGGCCTATTTGTCCACCAAGCATTTCAGTGCCGTTATCAAACAAGAGACAGGGCACACCGCTGCCTATTGGATTCGCCACCAAGTCGCGGTCGAGGCGAAGATGCTGATGCATGTTCGTCGCGACCTCTCGGTGCAGGCCATAGCCGACATGTTGGGTTTCAGTGAGCAGGCCTCCTTCAGCCGTTATTTCCGCCGCGAAACGGGCATGTCCCCCACCGAATTCCGCAACAGAGAATAAACGATTCACTCAGAGATACATCTATTATTTGCGCTTGCCGACGGCTGTAAGCGCATTCACTATTCTTGTTGTCAAGACCTGACCGGTCAACTCATCATCACGATTGTGTTGCAAAAATACCGACAATAACATTTCTGTGTAAAAAAAAACTGTATTTTTGCACCATGAAAAAGAAATCGTCTTACATTCACCCTTTTGACGATTATCCTCAAAAAACAAAGGATGAGGGTATCGCCGTATATGATGATGTCAGAGGGCTTCCCACTGACCTCGAACCATACACCTCGCCCGATTATGTCATCGCTATCGGTCACAGAGGGCGCGTCAAGTTTATGTATGACGACATCCTCGATCGCTCCGAGCAGTACACCGTCGGTGTCATCTTCCCCAACCACACACTTTCGACAGTAGGCAAAACCGACGACTACTGTGCCACCGTGATTGTTGTCGATGGTGCGCTGTTAGACGATCCCATGCTGCAAATCATCCACCAGATGCGCTACCGCTACGAACCGCACCCCTGCGTGAAACTCGACGAACAGGAGTACAAGACGATTATGAACGTGGTGGATCTGATGCGCGAGACTTCCCGTCTCAAAATCCCCGACTGGCGGATGTTGATGCTACGCCAGCTGGAATTCTTCTTGCGTTTCCTCAGCTATTACCGCAGCTGCAAGCTACATGAAACGCAAGCCGAGAAGCGGGTCAGCATCCAGTTTCACAACGACCTCGCGCAACATTACCGCGAACACCGCGACGTAGGTTTCTATGCTAAGCAGGCCAACCTCTCGACGAAGCATTTCAGTGCCGTCATCAAGCAGGAGACCGGCTACACCGTAGCCCACTGGATTCACGCCAAAATCATCATGGAGGCCAAGAAGCTGCTTTTCATGCGTAGAAATCTCTCCATGCAGGCTATCGCCAACCTGTTAGGCTTCGACGAGCAAGCCATTTTCAGCCGCTACTTCCGCCGCGAAACGGGCATGTCCCCCACCGAATTCCGCAACAGTCAATAAGGGATTCCTTTGGATTTCGTCTGATTTCGACCAATTATTTCTTTGGATTTTATAGAATTCCGATGATTTATTTCCTTGGAGGGAACTTTTTCGTGCTTTTGATTGGCAAATTTTCTACTTTTGCATTTCAATTCCAATAGAGCATTTTAAGTAATTACGAACTAAAACATAATCCCTTATGAAACAACCGATTAAAACAACCGAAGCCATTTTTCCGATGCCCGTTCTGCTCGTCGCCACCTACAACGAGGACGGCACCGTTGACGTGATGAACGCCGCCTGGGGCACGATGCTCGACCGCGACCGCGTGGCCCTCAACCTCACCGAAACCCACAAGACGGTGGAGAACATCAAGAACCGCAAGGGCTTTGTGGTCCACATCGCCGACGACGCCCACGTGGTGGAGGCCGACTATTTCGGCGTGGTGTCGGGCCACAAGGAGAAAGACAAGTTCGCCAAGAGCGGCCTCACCGCTACCAAATCCTCATTGGTGGATGCTCCCATCATCAACGAGCTCCCCATCGCGATGGAGTGCGAATTCATTGAATACCAAGGTGATGACACAGGATTGGGGGTTATCGGCAAAGTGCTGCAAACCTCCGTGGAGGCCGACAAGATGAAGGAAGGCAAAGTGGATATCGACGCCCTGAAGGCCATCGCCTTCGACCCCTATACCCACGGTTACTATCTTGTCTCCCAGCGCGTTGGCGAAGCCTTCAAGGACGGGATGAAGCTGAAATAATTTACCCCTAAAAATATGACAACCCACAACATCAATCCCGACCGGGTTTTCAGCATTTTCCGCGAGCTGAACCAGATTCCGCGCCCATCGCACCACGAGGAGCGCATCGCCGACTACCTTTGCCAGTTCGCCGAGCGGCTGCATCTGGAGTACGAGCGCGACAAAGAGAACTGCGTGGTGATCCGCAAGCCCGCAAGCCCAGGACACGAGGCTGCCGAGCCCATCGTGCTGCTCAACCATATGGATATGGTCTGCGTGGGTATGAGCGAACCGCTCAACGACCCCGTCGAGGCCTACGAGGAGGAGGGCTGGATGAAGGCCCGCGGCACCTCACTGGGCGCTGACAACGGCATCGGGCTGTCGATGGCACTGGCCGTGCTCGAAGATGACCGCATCGTGCACCCCGCCTTGGAGGTCATCACCACGACCAACGAGGAGGACGGCATGTCGGGGGCCTCGCAGCTCAGCAAGGACTTCCTGAAAGGCCGCAAGGTCATCAACCTCGACTCCGAGGACTACGACACCATCACCACCGGGGCCGCTGGCGCCTGCCTGCAGTTCCACCGTATCCCCTTGGAACGCCTGCCGGCACCCAAAGACGGCTGTTGGCACCGCATCCGCATTGCCGGTGGGTTGGGCGGCCACTCCGGCGTCGATATCAACAAGGGACGCTGCAGCGCGGTGGAGCAGACTAAAATCATCCTGAAAGTAATCCGCAAGGAAGAAAATATCGAAGTTGCTGACATCCAAATCGGTGAAGCCAACGCCTCGATTGCGTCGTCGGGCGAGATGGTGATTTGGACCGAAAACAACGGGGCCTCCGAGTTTGTAAAGGAGTTGTTGGACAACATCAACCAGACGTTCCATAGACAATATGAAGGCACAGATCCGCGCATCACCTGCAGTATGGAGGCGTGCGAGAAGCGGGAGACGGTCATCCCCAAAGAGACTGTCGCGGCGTTGGTCTGCAGTTTGGAGAAGGTGCCGCAGGGCGTGGTGAAGATGAGCGCGGCGATGCCCGGCACGGTGGAGACCTCCAACAATGTGGGGCGCATCGTGGCAGAAGAAGACCACCTTTTCGTCTCGACCCACACCCGCAGCTTCGTTGACGACGATATGGCGGCGTTGAGCAAGACGATTGCCGCAACCTTCGCCGAAGCCGGTGCCGTTTCCGAGGTCGTGATGTCGGCCCCGGCGTGGCAGGAGGATCAGCAGTCGCCGTTCCTGCAGCGGGTCAGCGACACGTTCCAGGACGTGCTGGGCTGGCGTCCCCGTATGGTGGCGATGCACTTCGTGTTGGAGGCGGGCTTCTTCGTGCAGCACTATCCCGGCATCCAGATCGCCAGCATCGGTCCGCGCATCGTGGAGCCGCACTCCACCAGCGAGCGCGTGGAGCTCTCGACCATCCACGACATCTGGCGGGTGCTCATTGAGTTGCTGGAGCGGTTGGCGTGAGGAGGGTGCGCTTGATCACCACACTGCGCTGCGCTTGTGTGGTGTTAATTGCACTGCGTGCGTTCAGCCTCTCCGAGGCTGGGAGAAAAGTATGACAAAATGATAGTATATGAGCAATAGTTTCAGCATCCGACCGGCGAAGCCCGAAGAGGCGGGTCTCGTCTTAGAATTCATCAAGAAGTTGGCTGTCTATGAGAAATGTGCCGACGAGGTGGTGGCCGACGAAGCCACCGTCTTTCATTCCCTGTTCGTGGAGCGTTCCGCCGAGGTGGTCTTCGCGGAGGAGGACGGCGCGGTAGTCGGCTTCGCCCTCTTCTTCCACAACTTCTCCACCTTCGTGGGGCGCAAGGGACTCTATCTCGAAGACCTGTTCATCCTTCCCGAGAAACGGGGCCGCGGCTACGGCAAAGCCCTGCTGAAGCACCTGGCCAAGATCGCCGTGGAGCGCCATTGCGGCCGCATGGAGTGGATCTGCCTCGACTGGAACGAGCCGGCTCTGAAAGTCTATCGCAGCATCGGGGCCGTCCCGATGGACGAATGGACGGTGCAGCGGTTGGACGAGGGGGCGTTGAAGCGGTTTGCGGGGGCGGTTTCACCATGAACGACATTGTCATGGGATTCAGCAACAACACGGGCGGGATGTAAAAGTCACCCCTTACCAAGTTATCTTCTCGATACGGAACTCATTGTCATGCCTCAAAACATAATAGACGGCATTGTTGTCGATAGCCAGCACTTTGTTAAAATATTCGTAGTCACCAGTGAGTGCCGGCTGTCTGGGCATCGGGTATGGCTTCGCAACGTACAGAACATGGTTATCCAATGCGTCGTTTTCCACTTTGGAAAGGACAACCGCCGTCTCACCGGCGCGGTTGTTGTTCAGAACCGTCCATAACCGCTGATGTCCATTGGTGAAATTGTCTTTGTGCTCGTTATACAGGAAATAGAGGTCGCCGTCGTGGGTGAAAACGCCAGGGGTATTCACCACACAATACCACTTATAAAACTCCTTAGTCACCGTTGCGCGCGGATAGGTGCTGACATCCACCACGTCCCCGCCGGAAGTGAGCACTATCTTGTAAAGATTACGCGACAGATAACCATAAATCCAGTAGGAAGGGCCGCCCAAAGAGACCACCTGCCCGATGATATCACGGTAGTTCAATTCGCCGACCAACAGCAGTTTTCCGTCCGGAAGTTCCTGAATTTCATGCATATATGGCAGAAAGCTGTTGACGCTGTCATGATAGACATCGCCATTGTATATGCAATCGTCCGGACTGACGGGCAGCTCAATAGGCGATTCCACCAGCTCGACACCGCCGTCCCCGGAAACGAAATAGGTGGACAGCATCTCAGAACTCCGTCGGTTGCGGCACACCACGCCACTGATGACGAGTCTTCCGTCTTTCAGCAACGACTTGGCACAACGGAAGGAGGACTGAGGACCAAAATACTCCGTGATATTCTCTATGCCGTGCTCGCTATACACCGAAATGTGCAGGGAGTCCTCCGCTTTGAATCCCACATTTTCGTAACATCCGTATTCAGCGATGTAGACGACACCGTCATTGGACACCATGATAGGCGCATTGTAGTTCATCCGATAATGCACATTTTGTCTGTGGTGCCAAAGCAAATCCCCGTCACTGCTGAATACAGCCACATCCTCAATGTGGCTTATATCGCTTTTCGATTTCGGGTTGAGAACCGTCAATATCGCAAACTTTGAAAGGTCGGGAGAGAAGGCGAACTGGTGGAAGTAGAGCTCATGTTTTTCGAAAGGCACGGAATATTTCGTGGTAAAGGACATCTTTTTTACAGTTCCTTGGCCTGTGGGGATCGTTCCTTCCACATAATCCAACGATTTCGTCTTTTTGTTGGTGCTTTCGCCGATCAGATGTACCATACCATCCGTTATATACGCAAAACGACCTTCAAGGTTGTCGTCAAACTTCTGGGCATCCAGTTTCTGTGTGACTTTGTTGTAATAGTAAATCCAGAGATCGTCAAATCCGAAAGCCAAATCG
Source organism: uncultured Bacteroidales bacterium (assembly GCA_900319925.1). Lineage (GTDB taxonomy): Bacteria > Bacteroidota > Bacteroidia > Bacteroidales > WCHB1-69 > F23-D06. The sequence continues at coordinate 34,974 of ONQE01000044.1, forward strand.
CGGGAGACGGCACAGAACACCAGTCTGTCGTCATTGTTCTCCAGCACCCATGTTTTGGCATCGCGTCCCAAAACGACAGGCGAACCGTCGAGGGTTGTGTTCTGGGCATTCACGTTCATGGCATACAATGCAATGAACAACAAAAAGGCGAATATCCATCTTTTCATACCGTTTGATTTTATGGGTTGTAATACAGCTAATTCACTTGTTACCGAGACTCAAAGCCGACAAAAAAGCAAATGAGCGTCATGGCGGCAAAGATACAAATCTTTTCCCATTCGTCAGATTAAAAAAACACTTAATCCCCAAACCATTATTTTGTGTACCTTTGCGGCGTTGTTTTTACCAATTATCGCAAATGAAAAAGACACTGCTTTTCCTGACGGCCGTCTTCTGCTTCTCCACCCTCATGGGGCAGCAGATGAACAAGATCCTCTATTACAGCCATCTCTACCTGGAATCAAAGGTCAACGGGAAAACGGCCCGGCTGGTCTTCGACACCGGGTCCCCCTACACCTGCATCGACAGCATTTTCGTTGCCGCAACTTGGACGGCAAAGTCATCACAATAGACTATTTGAATGAGCTGATGGCTTTTGAAGACCAGTTGGGCCACACCGAAGGTTTTACCTCCATTCCAATACGCTATGAAAACAGGCGCATCTATGTGCCGCTGACGGTTGCCATCAGTGAGGGGATAATCATCGAAGGTGAGGGTTTGATGGATCTTGGCAGCAGCGGCACGGTGGAGTTGACGAGCTGGGTGGCTCAAAAATATGCTTTGACGAACATCACACCGCAGATACGTTACTCCACGGCTGTCGGCGGTATCGGCGGAGCGGCTACGAAGTGAGCCGGATTTACCGCTTTTTGGACAGGTTGTGCGCCAAAGGGACGGATGGCGCGGATGGGATCAAGCGTCAGGTGGAGGATATCAGTTTCCGTCACACCCGCGAGGTGGTGGGTGGCAGCATCAAAGTGGCCTTCTACGACATGACCACG
>ONQE01000063.1 GCA_900319925.1 uncultured Bacteroidales bacterium
CCTTCAGGGACTCGAACCCTGGACACCCTGATTAAGAGTCAGGTGCTCTACCAACTGAGCTAAAAGCGCTTACTTTGTGTTTATTTCGTTGCTTTGACAAATTTCTCATACTGTTTTCTTCCGTCGCTCACAATTTCGAGCAAGTACATTCCCGCAGGCAGCGGCGACACATCAATTTGGCAGCGGTAGTCTTGTACATTCCGCTGCAACATTGTCCGTCCGGCCAAATCCAACACCGACACGTTTTCCAACATAGATTCTCCGCTTTCTACCAGCAAAGTGTGGACAGCGGGGTTCGGCCACAACTTGACAGACAAGGTATGGTCTTCCCTGTCAGGAACTTCATTAGCAACCCCCGGGTCATAATACATCGCCAACACGGCCGAGCCACGGCTGCCGTTGTGGCAATCCGTCGCCACCGCATCGCTGAAGTGCAAGGGGCCATTGGTCACCAAGGCGGTCACCACATAGCCACGTTCGTTCGCTGTCGTCCCGAATGATTTATATGGGTCTGAAAATGTACCCTCCACGCTGTCGGTCTTAATAACTGTACCATCGTTTTGCCACTCGACAAAAAGGTTTGTGGGCTCTGTGTCGTATCCGAATTTCGCGAAGTTAAAAACCCGGTTTTGGATTGCTCCGGGCTTCTGCGCCGGCTTGGCATTTGCCGCAGGTACAATACCGTGGCTGACGTAGGCACCCGTGTTTATGTCATAGCGGACAAAAAAGCCCATATTTGTGGTACCTGTCAAACCAGTCCCACCTAATAATTCAGTGTAGTGCTGTAACGGATGGGACTCGTCATCGAAATAAACCAACGTGGTGTCATCTATATAATAACCCCCGCTCCCTGCTATATAGATGGAGTTGCCATAGAGGGTGTTGCCGCCCCAGTTATTGCGCGTACTGTACACACCGGTCTGCATATCAATGACATAACCTTTGGTATGGAGTTGGTTGCACCAAACTACGTTCCCTGCGGTGTCATATTTGATGACGAAATTGGCATACTCTGCCGAGGTGATGTCATGCACAACCAAACGGTGAACGCTGTCCCAATACAGATAGACGGGGTAATGGTTCTCCAGGCCGCCTGCTTGCGGATAGCAAGGGTACATCTGCACGTATCCAGACAGATACATGTTATCCTCCTCATCGTATGAAATCCCTTTATAGTAGCAGAGGTAAGCCTTGATAGTATCCCCTTCGTTCTCCCACCTTGGTGCAAGACCTTCGGTGTGGTCCACTAAAAATTTCGCGGAAAGCAACTCCCAATTCGGGGAGAACTTGTACATGATGGCGTTGTAAAAACCGGCAGCGTTGGGCATTGAGGGGTGGACGCTTCCCGGCAGGTATAAATCATAAACCATATCCGAATCACCATATACCACGATGGTGTATGGATCAGACTCGACTCCCCTGTAAAAAAATGGTGAGAAAACATACCAGTTGCCGTCACGGTCAACATGGACGGGGCTTGGATTATTAAGACCGCTATTGCATAACCCGGAATACTTTCGTATATGCGGTGGGTAATACTCCCTTGAAAACACCTCCACAAAACGGTCCTCCAACAGATTCCCATCTAAATCCAAAATGGCGAAAAAGGTCCAGTAGCAATATTTTTTGAAGGGCGGTTTCTGAAGGGAGTCTGGCAGAGAGGTGATCTGAGACTCTTCAATGAGCGTGTCCAAATAATAAAGCCATTCGTGGTGCGAGTCGCCGTTGATTCCACAATTCCCCGCTATGTATATACGGTCGTCCCTTACCTCCAACCAGTACGGCACTGCCACTTCCGTGCTCTGCTTCACCACCTTGTACCATAGCATGTTGCCCAGGGTGTCGAATTTGGCGAGCAGGATGGAAGGAATGTTAGTGAGCAACACGCGGGAGTCTTCGCTGAAATCCAGCAGTGAGCCGTCAAGTTTCGCCGTTCCTCCCATCGTGCCATATACGTACAGGTTGCCATCGCTGTCGAAGGCGGTGGAGTTAATGTTGTTATAGAAATCTCCTAAACTTGTACCAGCCCCAGTCCCCCCGCCTATACAGTGCGCCCACTTCCACTCGCCCTGGGCGGTGGCGGTGAGGACGGCTGCGATCAGGATTGCGATTATCGTTATTCTTTTCATATTCTTTTGGTTTTAGGGGATCCGGATAGTTAGCAGTTAGTAGTTAGTAGTTAGCAGTTAGCAGTTAGTAGTTAGTAGTTATAACCAACCTTAAACCTTAAACCCTAAACCCTAAACCTTAAACCTTACAACCTCCCGTCCACGATGTTGCGGTCCAGAGTGCCCTTCACGTCGAAGATGACGTGCTCGGGGTTCAGCAGCGAGAGGATGTCGAGGCCCTCGAACTTCCTGTGGGCCACGGCGGCGACGGCCGCGTCGAACCGCTCCTGCGGCAGCTCGTTCACCACCTCGATGCCGTACTCCTTGCGCACGATATCGGGGTTCGCCCACGGGTCGTAAACCGTAATTTCCACATTGTATTCCTTCAAGGCACGGTAGATGTCGATGACCTTGGTGTTGCGCACATCGGGACAGTTCTCCTTGAAGGTGAACCCGAGAATCAGGATGTGCGACCGCAGCACCTGGATGCCCTTCTTGAGCATCAACTTCACCGTCTCGGTGGCCACGTACTCGCCCATGCCGTCGTTCATGCGGCGGCCGGCGAGGATGATCTCGGGATTGTAACCGTAACGCTTCGCGCACTGCGCCAGGTAGTAGGGATCCACCCCGATGCAGTGGCCGCCCACCAACCCGGGACGGAACGGCAGGAAGTTCCACTTCGTGCCCGCCGCCTCCAACACGTCTAACGTGTCGATGCCCATCCGGTTGAAGATCTTGGAGAGCTCGTTCACGAAGGCGATGTTGATGTCGCGCTGGCTGTTCTCAATCACCTTGGCCGCCTCCGCCACCTTGATGGACGGGGCGAGGTGCGTGCCGGCGGTGATCACGGAGGCATAGACCTCGTTGACGTACTCCCCTATCTCGGGCGTGCTGCCGGAGGTCACCTTCTTGATGTGCTCCACCGTGTGCTGCTTGTCGCCCGGGTTGATGCGCTCGGGCGAGTAGCCGGCGTAGAAGTCCTCGTTCAGCCGCAACCCGGAGACGTTCTCCACCACGGGGATGCAGTCGTCCTCGGTAACCCCCGGGTAAACCGTCGATTCATAGACGACCACGTCACCCTTGGCGATCACCTTGCCGACGGTCGTGCTCGCCCCCACGAGCGGGGTGAGGTCGGGGTTGTTGTCGGAGTCCACGGGCGTGGGCACCGCCACGACGTAGAAGTTGCAGTCGCGGATGCGCTCGATGTCGCTGGTGCAGACGAACCCGTGGTTGTGGATGGCGTCCTGCAGCAGGTCGTCGGCGACCTCGAGGGTGCTGTCGTGCCCCGCCATGAGCGCTTCGACGCGACGGGGGTTCATGTCAAATCCCACGGTGGGGTATTTCGTGGAGAAGAGCCTCGCCAGGGGCAACCCAACGTACCCGAGGCCAATGACGCAAATTCTGGTATCTTTCATATTGGCTTGTTTTTTTTATGCACTGCGTGCATTATTATCTTGATGCACTGCGTGCATTGTTTATTCGATGCACTGCGTGCATTGTTATCTTGATGCACTGCGTGCATTGTTATCTTGATGCACTGCGTGCATTGTTAGGGTGCACTTCGTGCAGAAATCTGGGAAAATCTTAAAAGAAAATCATAGAAAATATTATATCAGAAAATATTATAAAATATTAGAGGAAGGGATTCATTTGTGTTTTCTCTTATAGAAGTCTAATTCTTAAGAGCGCAAATGCAGACTATTTGTATAAAGTAACTCGTTCTATAGTACCATTTGGAAAGCGTTCATACCATTCACTATAAATGCGGTCCGGGGAAAAGTTTATGAGCATTCCATACGGCAAGTGTGTTAGGTTCAAGTAGTTTTTCAACTGTTTACGATACTCATCAATGACATACTTGACAGCTTTCAGCTCTACTATGATGTTTTCATCAATCACAAAATCCATACGATAATTCTGGTCCAACTTGACATCATCCCAATAGATGGGCAAATAGACTTGATTTTCAACCTTATAGCCATCTGTTTTCAACAGATACCGCATAGCAGCCTCGTAAGCTGATTCCAACAAGCCGTAGTGATACTTGTTATAAACTTTCATCGCCACACCTGTGATGTCGGTGAAGAATTTGTACTTTCGGTTATGTTCATTCAATAATTCCATGATTTTTTTGTTTTGTTTGATTTGATTCGACAATAAATAACTCCATTTTCTATGATTTTCTTTAAGATTTTCCATGATTTCTCGCCGCAGGCGACCCCCAAATTCGCCGCAGGCGAAAAGAACTCGCCGCAGGCGACCAGCCCATTCGCCGCAGGCGAAGAGAACTCGCCGCAGGCGAAACACACCCATTCGCCGCCAGGCGAAACCCTCTACAGATTTTCGCGGTACCAGTCGATGGTTTCGGAGATGCCGCGGGCGAAGTCGTACTGCGGGTCGTAGCCGAGGAGGCGGCGCGCCTTGCTGATGTCCGCGTTGGAGTGCTTGATGTCGCCGGGGCGCTCCGGACCGAACTGCGGCGGGACATCCTTGCCGAGCGCCTTGGTCAGCACGCCGTAGATGTCCAACAGGTACTCGCGGCCGCCGTACGCGATATTGAACGCCTCGCCGGAGGCCTCGTCGGGAGCGAGACAGGCCTTCAGGTTGGCCTCCACCACGTTCGCCACGTAGGTGAAGTCGCGGCTCTGCCGGCCGTCGCCATGGATGACCGGCTGCTCGCCGTGGAGCAGCATCCGGATGAACTTGGGAATCACCGCCGCGTAGGCCCCCTCGGGATCCTGACGCTTCCCGAAGACGTTGAAGTAGCGCAAACCGATGGTTCTCAGCCCGTAATGACGGCTGTACTGCTTCGCCCACTCCTCGTCGCAACGCTTGGTCACGGCGTACGGACTCAGCAGATTGCCCTCGACGCCCTCGCTCTTGGGCAGTTTCGCCCCGTCGCCATAGACAGAGCTCGACGAGGCATACACGAACGTCTTGACGCCGCTTTGGCGGGCGGCCTCCAGCATGTTCAGCGTGCCCTGGATGTTGTTGAGCGAGTAGAAGAGCGGCATCTCGAGACTGCGCGGCACACTCCCCCACGCCGCCTCGTGCATCACGTAATCGACGCCCGCACAAGCCGACAGACAGGTGTCCAGGTCCTTCACGTCGCCGCGCACGAACTCGTAACGGGGGTTGTCCGTAAACAGATCGACATTGGCCTGCTTGCCGGTACTGAGGTCATCGAGGCAGCGCACCCGGCAGCCCAAGTTCAGCACCGCCTCGCACAGGTTCGACCCGATGAAGCCCGCCCCGCCCGTCACTAAGAAGAGCGTGCTTTCAGGAAATTTAAGATTTTGGTTGGACATAGGTTAAGAGTTAAGGGTTAAGAGATAAGAGATAAGAGTTAAGAGATAAGAGTTAAGAGTTAAGAGTTAAGAGCTGTGGTTTGCATAGACCGCTTTCTTCGTGGGTTCGTCAAACACGCGCACATTCAGCAACTTTCGGTTACAAGAGTTGCTATCATAAGTGGTTGGGATTAATTCATTTTGAGTTTCGCTTGTTTGTTTTTAAGTTGTCTGCGCACTTTATTATGTGGAAGTGATGTAAAACATCACGGCATGGAGATGTCAGGACTCTCGTATGTGTTTATTTTCATCTTCGGCACCGTAGTGCCGAAGCGGGTAATTCCCCTTCTATTTTAGAAGGGGTGCCCGAAGGGCGGGGTAGTAATATGGGCATCATAATTCCTTTTGTTCATCAACAACCTTCCTTCTCAATCTTCATGTTCATAATTATCAACAATGTATTTCCTCAAATCCGCAAGCACTATGCTCACGTGCTGTAATACATCATAATCTGTCGTGTGGAATACTTTCAGTCCGAAACCTTCCAAATATTTGTCACGTTGGGTGTCGTAATTTTCCTTATCGTTGTGCGAACCGCCGTCAATCTCTATCACAAGTCCAAGCCTCTTCACGAAAAAGTCAACGATATAGTTGCCGATGACTTTTTGTCTGTCAAAATCCAGCCCGTGGAACATTTTCCCGTGCACTTGTTTCCAGAACGCTATTTCGGCCAAGTTACCGGCTTTTCGGTTTTTGCGTGCGTAGCCCAACAGTTCTCTGTTTTCGGGGAGATTGTGAACGTAACGGTCCTTGATTTTTATGTCGTTGATGATGGTCATTGTTTCACAAAGAATTCTGATGTTTAGTATTACTACCCCGGCCTACGGCCACCCCTTCTAAAATAGAAGGGGAATTTCCCCGCATCGGCACCGTAGTGCCGAAGTTGGAAAAGATGCCACAAACGCCCGATTTCCCCCTCCACTTCGCACTAAAACGGCACCCCGTCCATAAAAAGCGACAACATTATATGGTGTTCCATGCGTTTTTTCTTCAAACTTCAAAATAGCCCCCGTTGCAACAAGCTTGCGAAAGATTAATATTCATCTTTCCAATATGTTTTCCCTCTCTCCTTTCATTGCTACTTGCGGATTAAGATTCGTGCGTATTTCCTCTCACCATTAGTATATGGTGGTTCGGTGTCTCAACGTTTCCAAAACGGTGTTTCTTCTAATCCCGTTTGAAAATATCGCGCGTATATACCTTCGAGACCACGTCATCGAGGCACGCGTCGTAGCGGTTGGCGATGATGGCGTGCGACTCGTTCTTGAACTTCTCCAAGTCGTTGACCACTACCGAGCCGAAGAAGGTGCTGCCGTCGGGGAGCGTGGGCTCGTAGATGATCACCCGCGCACCCTTGGCCTTCACCCGCTTCATCACGCCCTGGATGCTGCTCTGCCGGAAGTTGTCGCTGTTCGACTTCATCGTGAGCCGATAGACGCCGATGACGCACTCCTTCTCATTCGCGGCATCGTAGTCGCCACGGTTGTAGTAGTCGTAGTAGCCCGCCTTCTTCAGCACCTGGTCGGCGATGAAGTCCTTGCGCGTGCGGTTGCTCTCCACGATGGCCGACATCATGTTCTGCGGCACGTCGGCGTAGTTGGCCAGCAGCTGCTTGGTGTCCTTCGGCAGACAGTAGCCGCCGTAGCCGAAGCTCGGGTTGTTGTAGTGCATGCCGATACGCGGGTCGAGGCAGACGCCGTTGATGATACTCTGCGTGTCCAGGCCTTTCATCTCGGCGTAGGTATCCAGCTCGTTGAAGTAGCTGACGCGCAACGCGAGGTAGGTGTTGGCGAAGAGCTTCACGGCCTCGGCTTCGGTGCTGCCCATGAAGAGCACGGGCACCTCCTCTTTGATGGCGCCCTCCTTGATGATGGCCGCGAAGGTGTGCGCCGCCTGCTCCAACGCGGGCTCGTCGTAACCCACAATGATGCGGCTCGGGTAGAGGTTGTCGTACAAGGCCTTGCTCTCGCGTAGGAACTCCGGGGCGAAGATGATGTTCGGCGCCACGACCTTGACGGTGCCGTCCGCCTGACGTTCCCGGCAGCTGAACTTTTCGCGCACGCTCCGTGTGTAGCCCACGGGTATGGTGCTCTTGATGACCATCGTGGCGGCGGGGTTGACCTTCAGCACTTTATCGATAACATCCTCCACCGCACTGGTGTCGAAGAAGTTCTTGGTGCTGTCGTAGTTCGTCGGGGCGGCGATGACCACGAACTCGGCGTCGCGATAGCCCGCCTCCCAGTCCAGCGTGGCCCGGAGGTCCAGCGGCCTGTTCGCCAGGTATTCCTCGATGTAGTCGTCCTGGATGGGCGACTTCTTGTTGTTGACCATCTCCACGCGCTCGGGCACGATGTCCACGGCGGTGACGGTATGATGCTGCGCGAGCAACGTCGCGATACTGAGACCGACGTAACCGGTCCCTGCAACGGAAATCTTCATATTCGGAAGTTATGGGTAATCGGGTTAAATTTTTTCCAGGAAGGCTGCCGGGATGTAGGAGGTGGCTACGAGGGCGAGGCCTTCGACGGAGACCAGCAGGCGGCGGTTGCCTTTGACGCGCTTGATGAAGCCCAGGCAGCCTTTGTAGGGACCGTCGATGACGCGGACGCGCTGGCCCTTCTTGTAATCGACAGTGCCCACCCCGAGGTACTCCAACCGCTCGTCATCGACGGAGGTCACCAGCATGAACACGCGCATCTCCTCCTCGTCGATGGGCGACGGCACCCGCACGCCGTCTGTGACGTGGGTGTACAGCATCACCCTGCCCGTGAGCTTCCGCTGCCAGACCACGACCTCTTCGCCGGTACAGCGGACAAAAATCAGGGAGGAAATCGCGGGCCGGTCCACCTTCTTCGTCTTCCCGCCTATCTGCTTTTCCACCTTGACGACAGGGAAATAGGTCTTCAGCCCACCCTCACGCAACAACTCGTCAATTTCAAACACCTTGTTGAAAAAGACCTTGAAAGCGTACCAACGGATGGGGTTTTCTATACTATTCATGACACTCGTCTGACCGGACAACATCTATGACAAAAATTATTTACTTATTCCATGTTTCTATCAACTTACAAACCGACCCAAGGCTCACCCCCTTCAACCCTGGCTGAACGTTTCAGCCCACAGCCCCTCCAAAAACCCTTAAACTCTAAACTCTAACCCTTAACCCTTAAACTCTAAACTCTAACCCTTAAACCTTAACCCTTAAACCTTAACCCTTAAACCTTAACCCTTAAACCCTAAACCTTAAACCTTAACCCTTAAACCCTAAACCTTAAACCCTAACCCTTAAACCCTAAAAGACAAAACCAACTATTCCCCTCACGGTTCACCGCGAAAGGGACAGAAGGGACATCTGCATTCTAACAGACTGAAACCCAAACCCTTCTGAACCCAAAAGGGTATGCATGGGTTCTCCCTTGCCTTGATAGGAAACAGGCCGCAAATGTACACAAAATACTAATACAAAGAGACTGGACGAGTTAGCGGTGAGTAGTTGGTTTGGAGTCTCTGTACCATATCGTCATTAGCTTGTTTGGTGTATTAGTGCACTAAAACACTACAAAGATAATACACTTTGGGGCGAATTGTTCACCTGTTGATAACTTTTTTTCTCGTTGCAATACAGACAGTTACAGACAGAAAAATAATCTTCTGTCCAAAAACGGGTGAAATTTCCGCAGAAAATCGGAAGATTTGTGCAAAAACCGTGGCAGGCCACGTTTCCTCGGAAGAGGTTCCGCTACCAGATGCCAGCCCCGGCAGGCGCCAAAGCCCGGTAGGGGGGCTGTGGGGCACCCCTTTTCGGAGCGGCGTGCACTGGCTGTGGGAGGTTCCGCCCGTTCACGAGCTTGTTCATCTCGGAACGTATCTGCTTGACGGAGGCCTCCACCTCCTTGCCGTTGATGTAGATGGTTACCCTGCGGGTGCTGGTCTTTGCCATAAACTGATGTTTTGGCAAAGATGCTTCAAACGTCCGTCACATTTTGGGACGGCATAAGAAAACCGCAGTCGTGCTGATTGACTGCGGTTTTGTTTCCTTGATGTCCGCGACAACGATAGAAATGGTTACGAGCGGTTTGCCGCGAAGTTTGAATGGATAGCGTGCCCGGTCGCCCTGAAAAAGGCCACTGGATAGTCTTTATAGAATCTAACGTATTCTTATCTCTACACACTGACAAATGGTGACACATAGGTTAGTAACGCTGAATCACCTATTCGTACTTTAACAATACACAGACCACTTCACTATTCACTTTCGTGTAAATATGGATCTTCTTTTACTTTATTATAGGTATCGTAATATCTTTTCCCATTTGGGAATCGTTTTATTCTTTTTTCTTCTTTTTGAAACAACTGTCTGTCGAAATCTATTGTATTGTCATCTATAAATACTATTGGCTCCGCATAAAAACTTCTATAAAAAAATCGCATGAAAAGGAAATCCTTAAAATAAAAGATAAAGGAATTGGAAGAACCGTTTTGGGTTTTATATATGTATTGCAAAGACCTTTTGGCTTCAGGGCAGTTACAAACAGCCTCGAATTTTATCTTATTAATAGGAATATTTGACGGTTTTAGAACCACTATACTGTCTGACATAGTGGTAAAGCTTTGAGGATTTCTTATGACATAATTATTCTTATTTTTAGAGTCATCATACCAAATTGTAATGATATAGACAACAACTGTACCATCGAAAAAAAGTTCATCCTTGTTCAATTCTGCAAAAGGGCTATTCAAAACAATTAGTACACTATCATTCAAATTCGTGATCACTCTTTCTTGTACTACAGCATGCTTAATTTGATTGCTTGTTGCTGATGGATCTGAAAATAAATAATATAGGTTGTTTTTCTGTCTCACATACTTTCCATAAGATATCGTATCACTTCGACCATAGGAAGAACACAAGTCGCAAACTCTTTCTATCAGAAAATAATTCCCAGCCGTGTCAAATATCAGTTTGGGAGGATTATCGAAAGAATAAGCCAAATGATAAGTTGTACAATTTGTTTGTGCATTTGCTATCTGCTCACAAGAAACAAACAACATCGTTATAACAAAAAAAATGGAACAGACACTTTTCATATGAATCGAATGTTAACTTTTACTATTTGTTTAACCATCTCCCATTTATTCCATCAGACAATCTGAATCCACTTAAAGAACAGTTTTTATACTTGTCCTTTCGCAACATATATTCCTTAATACCAATGAAATCAGTTGCTTTTGTTCCATTGATAAATCGAACACTATTAGGAGAAAAACACATTGTTGAATATGTAGTGTACGTTTCTTCAAAAAGATCATTGGAAGAAAATGCTATAATGGATACTCCATTGTCAATAGATTTCCAAGTAAATTGAGTTTGTGATTCCGGTTCTCCGTTTTGCCGCCATATGTTATAGCGAGTTAAATGCACTGCTTCATGCCATGCTGACGCATCTTTTTGTTCAGAAAAAGATTCATGTTCAATATAATTCATATAAATAACCCCTTCTTTTTTTGTTATACAACCAGACGTGGATTCTGATTTTTGAAAACCATATTTTTGACCTTTCTCTTCCCCCATAGCCGTAAGACCATCGATACCTTCTTGTAACACTTTGTATTCATTGTCTGTAGATTTGTATTGCTTTTGTCTATTTTGAGCTTCTTTAATGAGACTTTGAGCATATTGTTTATCTTTATCACTTACCCATTCCTCCCCATTCGGATCCATCAACTTAATCGGATTGTCCGCGCAATAAACATACGGGCTCATACTCGGATACTTGTCACTCTTCGGGTCCACGCTCAGCCAGATGCTCAGGTCGCTGCTGTAATACCGTGAGCCAAAGTAGCTTAGGTCGGTTTCCAAGTCCTTTTCTTTTGCGGAGAATTACACGTTCTCCGCCAAAGAACGCGACGCCGAAACCGGCCTAAGCTACTTTGGCTCAAGATATTACTCCTCCGATTTGAGTGTGTGGCTGAGCGTGGACCCGATGACTTCGAAATATCCATCGTTATCGCCTTATACGTATTGTGCGGACAACCCGGTGAAATTGGTGGACCCGAATGGGGAGGAAGTGTGTGACGGTGGAGACCCTTCCTCGAAACGCCTCAGAAGATTCTATGATTATTTTGATAAAAAAATAAGAGCGCCCTTGATGAAAATGGTTGAAGATGGTGCTAATAATGACGATTTGGAGGCCGCTGCTGATTACTTGTGCAATAAATATCAAAAAAGACTTCTAAGGGGATACAACCGTACTGTAAATGGCATGGGACGCATAGAAAAGATAAATGTTGAAGTGTTTAGTGAAACAGAAGAAAAAATCGAAATTGATAGTCGGCCTGACAATCAAGAAATGATAGTGTGTGGAGAAATCCCTATTGGAGCAAATGTCTATGCTGTCGAAATTGATTTTAATCCGTATGGTGTAGAAAATTATGCCACATTCATTGCCGCAAACAAAGTAGAAACAGGATGGATTAACTCCCCTGAAGGAAATTCTTTCTCATATGATTTGGAAGTTGATGGTGCAGGTCCAATGACGTATTGCATACAAAACAGACTCACCGATAAAAGACAAGATAATTGGAGTTTTTCTGTAACAATGCGATAAAGAAGATTGGTTATAAGACCTGAGTTGAGGATTTCTAATTGTCGTTCTCGCAAAAAAA
>ONQE01000011.1 GCA_900319925.1 uncultured Bacteroidales bacterium
CTCGCCGTCGCGCAGCATTTCCCCTTTCCCGATGGGCAACGCCTGCGGCTGGTTGTGCCAATCGATGAGGACGCCGCGTCCCCTCGGGTAACGTATCACGAACGGAAGTCCTTGATTCTTGGCATTTTGGTAGGCCGTCAACATCAGGTTGCGCAACTCGTGCTCATTGCGGGGCGAGGCGATGATGAGGTCTGGAACACAACGCAGGAATGCCAAGTCGAAAACGCCCTGGTGCGTCGCGCCGTCCTCACCCACCAGTCCCGCACGGTCGATACAGAAGATGACGGGCAGCTTCTGCAACGCCACGTCGTGGATCACTTGGTCGTAGCCGCGCTGCAGGAACGAGGAGTAGATGTTGCAGAACGGGATATAACCCTCTGTGGCCAAGCCCGCCGCGAAAGTCACGGCATGCTGCTCGGCGATGCCCACGTCGAACACCCGCTCCGGAAACTCCCTGTCCATAATGGTCAGCGAGCAGCCCGTGGCCATGGCCGGCGTGATGCCGACCACCTTCTCGTCCTCGCGGGCGAACTCGAGAATCGTATTCCCAAAAACATCCTGATACTTTGGCGGTTGCGGTTTCCCTTCGCCGGATATAATCTTGCCCGTCTCCGGATCGAACTTGCCGGGCGCATGGTACTGGGTCTGGTTCTGCTCGGCTGCTTCCAATCCCTTCCCCTTCACAGTGAGAACGTGGAACAACTTCAGACCGGGCAGCTTCTTGAGACCCTGCAAGGTTTTCACAAGATAGACCACATCGTGACCGTCGGCGGGACCGAAATAGCGGTAGCCGAGACTTTGGAACCAGTTGCTGCCGCCAAACAACCAGCCTTTCGCGGAGTTGCCCATCTTGCTGAAGAAGTTGGTGACGCGATTGGGATGGTTGGTGCGGAAGGTGAAGAAATTCCAGAGCCGGTTTTTGAACCGGTTGTAGGCCGGCGATGCCGTGATGGAGAGCAGATACTTGCTCAGAGAACCGGTGCTCTTGTCGATGGAAATCTTGTTGTCGTTGAGAATCACCAGCATGTTGACGTCGCGATAGGGAGCCTGGTTCATGGCTTCGAAGGCCATGCCTCCGCCGATGGCACCGTCGCCGATGACCGCGATATGGTTGCGGTGCGTGTTCCCCTCCATCTTCGAGGCCACGGCCATGCCGAGAGCAGCGGAGACCGAAGTCGAGGAGTGGCCGGTACCGAAAGCGTCGAAGGGGCTCTCCTCGCGGCGCGGGAATCCGCTGATGCCGCCGTAGCAGCGGTTCGTGCTGAACTGATCCTTACGACCGGTCAGAATCTTGTGGCAGTAAGCCTGATGCCCCACGTCCCAGATCAGCCGGTCGTCGGGGGTGTCGAAAACGTAATGGATGGCCACCGTCAGCTCCACCACACCCAAGCTGGAGCCGAGGTGTCCGGGATGCTGGGCGGTCTGCTCGATGATGAACTGCCGCAACTCGTCGCACAGCCGTGGCAACTCCTTGACCGGCAACTTGCGCAGGTCTTCAACCGACTGGATATGAGCGAGTAAGCTTTCCATTATTTTCCTAAAACTTGTTCGTAGAAACTCTTGATTTGCTGGGCGATGACCGCGTTATTGTGATGCATGGAGATGTAGTGGCGGGCATTTTCGCTGATAATCGTGCAAAGGTCGGGCATCGCGACGCATTTGTTGACGATGGCGACGAACTCCTCGGGCGTGTTGGCGATGAAGAGGTGCTTGCCGTCCTGAACGTCAAGGCCTTCCGCACCGATGGCCGTGGTGATGACGACACGACCCAAAGCCATGGCCTCCACAATTTTGATGCGAATGCCGCTGCCGGAGAGCAGGGGCACCACCATAATGTCGTAGTCCATCATAAACTCGTTGGCGTTGGGCACAGAGCCCGCCACCGTGACATTCGGGTCGTGGCGGTTGCGTATGCGGTCGGGGATGTCGTGACCAGCCAAGGTGAACGTGAGGTCGGGATGCTCGGCCAGAATCTCCGGCCACACCTCGTCCAAGAACCACTCGATACCCTCGATGTTTGGCGACCAGTTCATGCTGCCGAGATGGAAAAGCTCCGGCCGGTCGGTGGCGATGTAGTCGTCATCCTCCATATCGTAGTCATCGACATTGATACCGAACGGAATCACGACTCCCGGCACGTTCGGGGCCGTCGCGTGGAAATACTCGTAATCGGGTTCAGAAATCGACATATAACCATCGAGCTCGTGCAGAATCTTCCGTTCCACCCGCTTGAGCTGGTGCGCATTGACGCGGTAAGCCAACTTCATGAACGGGTTGCGCTCGTTCTCGGAAAGCCGCTCCCAGATTTGGTGCTCGGTGTTGTGCAACCGCATGAGAATCTTGGCCTTCGTGAGCTTGCGGAGCAGCGGGATGTAGGGCGCCATGTAGATGGACTCTATATGGATGATATCGAAATCCTCCTTCTTGAAAATTTCCGTCAGTTTGGCGACCATATTCTTGTGATAGAAGCGGCTGATCTGGTAGGATCTCCCGGTGAAAAGGGTTTTGAGGGCCTCTATCTTGTGCGGGGTAGTGTCAATATAGACCGACTCGAAGCGGGTTCTCTTCAGGTAGTCCTTGGAGTATGCCGACACCACGAAGGGATGTTTCGGCGTGGCCACAGCCACCACTTTCACATCCAACTCGCTGGCTAACAGGCACTGCGTGATGTTGTGGATGGCGATGCATCCGCCGTCGATGGTGGGCAAAGGGGTCTTATGACACAGTTGCAGAATTTTCATGTCGTTTCTTGGTAAAAAGTTTTATATGTTTGAGTTTATCAATCCATTTGGCGTATGTGTCGGGGGAGAGCACGGCCGTGTCCATCGTGGCGTGATAGGTGAGGAACACGCAGAGCGGAAGCAGGATGAACGACGACAGCCACGTGCCGAACCATACCGGCATGACGCTGCCCTTGGCGATTTTCTCTCCGATGACCGACAGGGCGAAGTAGATGACGAAAAAAGCGACCGTCAGCACCAACGGGACGGCGATACCGCCTTTGCGGATAATCGACCCTAACGGCGCTCCGATGAAGAAGAAGAGC
This sequence comes from uncultured Bacteroidales bacterium, assembly GCA_900319925.1. Classification (GTDB taxonomy): domain Bacteria; phylum Bacteroidota; class Bacteroidia; order Bacteroidales; family WCHB1-69; genus F23-D06. The sequence goes on from ONQE01000011.1 coordinate 3,047, forward strand.
AGACAGGCCACGGCAAGACGGTATTTGCGCTGCAGCTCAATCTGATAGGACCACATATAAGAGGTGCGGTAGCTCGCATCGGTATAGTTGAACTGCATGGAATAGATGAACGAACGGGAGGAATTCTCCGCATGGTTCAGAACACGATCCCGCATTTCGGGCGACATCGCGTTGAGGTCCAGGGCGAGGGTGGAATCCTGCGTCTTGAACTGCTCGTTTTCCCGCACGAAACTGTTGTAGTAGTAGAGGTTATTGAAGAAGACGTTGGCGGTATTATCCTCAATCTCACGGATTTGCACCTTCATACTGTCAATCTCCGCACTCAACTGCTTGTTGGTCATAGCGGACGAGTGCCCTTCGAAAAGCTCGGCATCCGCCTGACCCAAAGAGAAGTCCGACATATCGAAACGCTTGTACTGCTTGTCGAAGCGGGCGCGCATAAGGGGAAGTCTCGAGGGTTTCCCGCGCGTGGCCCCCATAGAGGAAGTCTCGTCCCAGAAGGAACCGTTGCGCAAGGTGAATATCAGGTAATGTTTGTCCGGCGTGACGGCCATAGATCCTGATTCAGCGTATGTTACGGAAGTATTGCCCTGACGCCGCGAGTGGTCGTAGATGAGGATGTCTTTCACCGTCTCACCGTCGGGCATCTTCTTGCCCACGAGAATCGAGTAGTTGTCGAAACCGTCGTAGAAGACGCCCTCCTCGATATTGAGGGCGGGTTTCTGTTCCTGGATATCGAATAGCAACATCCTGAGTTTCAAGGTGGCGCGGGGGATGACCTGGTCGGAGACGATGAAGGAGAGCACGGTGATGAACACGGTGAGGATGGCCAACGGGGTCATCATCCTTCGTGTGGAGACACCGGCCGACTTGAGCGCGACGATCTCGTAGCGTTCGCCCATATTGCCGAAGGTCATCAGCGAGGCCAGCATCACGGCGAGCGGAAACGCCATGGAACTCAACGAGATAGCAGCGTAAAACAGCAATTTCAGCATAACCGTCAACTCCAAACCTTTACCCACAAGTTCATCCACCCACTTCCATACAAACTGCATGAGCAGGACGAACAGGGCAACGAAGAATGTCAGGACAAAGGGCCCGAGGAAATTCTTGCAGAGGTATTTGTTGACGATTTTCACAGGAGCGGGGGATTAGTAATCTCCCAGCGTTTCAGGGAGTTGCGCGAGGGCGGCGGCCGCCTGTTCATCGTTGGGCGGCGTGCCGTGCCATTTGTGCGTGCCCATCATGAAGTCCACGCCCTGGCCCATCTCGGTCTTCATCAGGATGGCGATGGGTTTCTGGTTGCCGGCGAGCGTCTTGGCGAGTTTCATCGTGTGAAGGACACTCTTCATATCGTTGCCGTTCATATCGAAGACCATCCACTGGAAAGCCTCGAATTTGGCACGCAGGTTGCCGAGACTCATCACGGTGTCGGTGCTGCCGTCAATCTGCTTCTTGTTATAGTCAACAGTAACAATCAGGTTGTCAACGTGTTTTGAACCAGCAAACATCAAAGCCTCCCAGTTCTGACCCTCCTCCAGTTCGCCGTCGCCAGTGAGCGTATAGACGAGGTGCTTGTCGTTGTTGGCTTTCTTGGCCAATGCGGCACCGATGGAGACGGAAAGCCCTTGTCCGAGAGAGCCGGAGGCGACACGGATGCCGGGAAGTCCCTCCACAGGAGTGGGATGGCCCTGCAGACGGGTGCCGAGCTTACGGAAGGTGGCCAGCTCCGACACGGGGAAGAATCCCCTGCGTGCCATCACGCTGTAGAGCACCGGGCTGATGTGGCCGTTGGAGAGGAAGAACATATCCTCACCGTTCCCCTCGCGTGTGAAATGCTCGGGATCGATGTCCATCACTTCGAAATAAAGGGCCGTCATAAAGTCGGCGCAACCTAAGGAACCGCCCGGATGACCGGACTTCGCCCCGTGGACCATGCGGATGATGTCTCTGCGCACTTGCGCTGCAACTTCTTGTAACTTGTTGATTTCCATAATAATATATAGCTATCGTTTTAAATTTCGACTGTTTTATATCCGTCTTTAAGAATGCTGCAAAGGTACAATTTTTTTTTGTTGAAGAGGCAATGCCATCACCGCACCACTCGGTCCGCATTCTGCGCGATAAAGCTCTTCCAGTCAGTGGTCTTTGTCTTGCCGAAAACCACTTTCTGCTGCAGATGGTGGCAGACCGCCACGGCCAAGGCGTCGGTGGCGTCGAGGAACTGGATGTGTTCGGAAATCGGATACATACGGCAGAGCATCGCCGAGACCTGCTCCTTGGAGGCGTTGCCGTTGCCGGTAATCGACTGCTTGATCTTACGCGGCGAGTACTCCTGGACCTCCATGCCCGCGTGCATCGAAGCCGCGATGACAATGCCCTGAGCACGCCCCAACTTCAACATCGACTGCACGTTCTTGCCATAAAAGGGAGCCTCAATCGCCAATGTATCAGGATGATACTGTTCAATCAACCCGTTGATTTTCTCGTAGATGAATTTAAGCTTCGCGTATGGATCCCCGAGTTTGGTCATCTGCAGCACGCTGAGCACTTCCACGCTCGACTTGTTCAGCTCCGTGTCCAAAACAGCGTAGCCCATGATGTTCGTGCCGGGGTCCACGCCCAATATTCTTCGATGTATTGTATTGTCGTCCATGTTGGCTTTGTGTTGACTAAACCCTATTCACTACTTTTGGAAAAGGAACAGCCTCCTGTCGTAGTCGATCACGGCATTGTGTCTGACGCAAAAATCGTTGCCGAGGATCATCTGGATGGGCTTGCGGTGGAGCATCCGGTAGGCGCCGTTGATGTGGGAGAAATCGATGACCGCCGTGTTCGGGAAGGTTTTCAGATGGAAACGGCCGATACGCACATCCGGCAAGTCAGCGACCAGCACTTCGAAACCTGTGCTCGCGATGCCGGCGTTCACGCCCTCGTTTTTCTCCATATTCATCTCTGGAAAATACTGATTCACAAACAGTTTGTCAACACAGCTGTGCGATGCGCCCGTGTCCAGCACAATGCGCACGCGATGACCGTCCACCGAGCCGTGCAGCAGGGTGTGATAGTCGCCTTTTTCCAATTGGAGGATTTTGATGGGGGTCTTGTACATCACAACCAACGTTTTCTCATGAAGAAGAAAATCAGCACAACGGATATGAGGATGCAAATGCCCATCACATACAAGAAGGCGAAGGGCGAATCCGCAAACGGCAAGCCCACGTTCATACCGTAAAGTCCTGATATAAAGGTCAAAGGCAGAATGATGGTGGAAATGATGGTGAGCACGCGCATGATCTCGTTGGTTTTGTTGGCCTGCAACGAATCGAACGTGCTGGAGAGACCGGCCACCAATTCGCCGTAGTCATCGACCATATCCCACATCTTCTGGTAGAAGTCCAAAATGTTGCCCCAGTATTCTTCCATGTCGTCGGCGAAACCTTTCACTTCGCCGCTCTCAAACATCTTGAACAGACGGAGTTGCGGTTTGAACATGGTGTTCATCTGGATGATGTTCTTGCGGATGATGGAAATCTGCTCGATGATGGTCTCCGACTTGCTGCTGAACAGTTCCTGGCTGATGAAGTCGATTTCGGTGCCAAGACGTTCCACAATGAGGAAGGTCTCTTTCATCATCCGGTAGAGAATGTGGTAAAGCATAGAGTCGGAAGTGCCCGTGATTTCGTCCTCGTCTTCCGGCTCAGGGTCGATTTTCTTCAGGTTGAAGAGTTCCTGGACCACATAATGCGAGTTGCCGACCGTAATCAGGAAATCCTGACCCCAGAAAATCTTGGTTTCCTCGGTCTTGACCAATTTTGTACGCTGGTCGAGCAGCGGGAAATGCAGCACGAGGAAGAAATAGTCGTCGTAAATATCGATTTTGGGGCGTTGTACGAAACTGGAGCAGTCCTCTATGTCCAAGGGGTGGAAATGGAAGTTATCCCTCAAAAAGTCCAAATCCTCTACGGTCGGATCGGTAATGTGATGCCATTTGTAGGCACCGAAATTGATGGTGTCAACCATAAGATAACCTCCTTTCTTTTAATGGGTTAGAGACAATTTACTACATCTTCGTGCAAAATTTTTTACAGCTGGCGAAAATACAATTTTTTTGTGAATGGTGAATTGTGATTTGTGGTTTTCATCCCGTAGGGGCGAATAATTATTCGCCCCTACAAACCAATGCATAGAACATCCGCGCACCTGTCTCTACGATTTCATCCGGGAAGTCGAAGTCGGGATGATGCAGGGGCGGTTGCGACGTGCCGGAGCCTAATCCGAACAGTGCGCCTGGATAGTGCTGTGTGAAGAGGCCGAAATCCTCGCCCCAGAAGAAAGGAATCGGTTTCTCCTGATAAGTAAGATTCAGATTGTCAGCGCATTCCTTGATGGCATTGACCGCCTTCTCCGCGTTGTTCGAGGCGGCGAAGTACTCCAACCAGCGGATGTCGCATTGCAGGGTTTCGGAGGCCGCTTCGGCTTTCGCTTTGCTTTCGATTTCGGAGATAATCTGCTGGAGGTGAGCGTCTTCGCGGGTGCGGATGGTGAAGCGAAGCACGCCGTCGCCAGCGGCCACTCCGTAGGCTTGGCTGCCGACCCGGAACTCGATGAGCGTGGCCACGCAGAAGTCGTCGCGTTGCACATCCCGCTGGTTCAGCGAGAGCACGAAGTCGGTGAGCCGTTGCGCGGCGGGGAACGGCGACACGGCATTCCACGGTTCGGCGGCGTGCGCGGTCTTGCCCGTCAGCACGATGTTGCAGCTGATGACGGAGCAGGTGAAACTCCCTGTCTTGCAGATAATTGTTCCTGCGGTTTCGGCGGGAATGTTATGCAGGGCGTAAGCGCAATCGATGTTGTACGATTGCAGGATCCCGCTTTCGAGAATCTGTTTCGCGCCCTCACCAGTCTCTTCGGCCCCTTGGAAGAGAAGGAGCACCTTTCCCGACGGCAGCGGTTTCTCGTGCAGCATCTCCGCCACGCGCAGCATGATTGTGCTGTGTCCGTCGTGCCCGCACTTGTGCGAAACACCCTCGGTTTCAGACTTATACAGCAGATTCAGTGTCTCGTCGACCCGCACCGCGTCCATGTCGGCTCGCAGGAGCACGGTCTTCCCGCCGCCCCCGAAATCGAACTCCGCCAGCAGGTGGTTTCCTTTCGGGAAGGTAACGATTTGGGTCGGCTGGAACTGTTCCAGTCGCTGACGGATGTATGCGGAAGTCCGAACTTCCTCGTTGGAGGGTTCGGCTATGTGGTGTAATTGGTGGCGTATCTCTTTGCAGTCCATAATGTTACAATCTACAATTGAAAGATGCAAAGGTACAAAAAAACATCAGAACTCGTACCCCACCCCCAAATTGGCAAACCCCTTGATACCGGCACCCAGCTCCAAACTGCCGAACCAGTGTTTCGCGCCGGCCTTCAACCCGAAAGCGGTCACCTGGAATGCGGCGAAAGCCGAAGTATGATTTTCATCAGGATGGTAAAGATTCTCGGGAACAGTGCCTCCTCTGTAGCAGTTTCCCCGATTGATGAGCACTCCCATAGCCAGACCGGAATAGAGCGTTACATGCGGGCGATTTAGATAAGAGAAGCGGACTTCTGGCATGATGACAAACTGGTGTTCTTTTTCCTGCCATGAATAAACAGGAACATTTGGAAGGTCAACTGCCGCGACAATGCCTTCCACATAATCTACAGTGCCTTTGTAATAACTGCAGGCGGTCGTAAGTCCTAACCAAAACCATTTGGAAGCACGGAAGTGGTAGTCAAAGGAGAACACAGGTGTGAAATGTCGATTCTCCTTTATAATGCTCTTCCAGGAGTCGCCAATCCACAAAAAGTCCACTTGCTCGTTTTTCAACAACCAAAGACCGAAAGGGTCGCTCACACCTAACCGGAACTCATTGCGATACAACGATTTGTCTGCTGTCCAGTGCTGTTGCGCCTGTTTGATGGCCCGCTGCTTGCTAAAACTATGCAGATAGGCAATCTGGAAGTAGAGATAGTGGTTCCGTTGTGAAAAATTAAATTGGTCATAGCTGCCGTTTGAGTATTTTCTTATACCACCGCTTCCATAATCCGTGGTTGCGATATTTAGCCCCAATAAAAAGCGGAGACAATCCTGATTCGGTAATTGGTAATACAATCCTACGTCAGCCATTAAATCTGCATAAAAGACATATCTGTTGTAGTAGCCCTCATAAGATGTTGGATCTCCTCCCGCATACGCAGAATTTAACATTGGTTCACCCAAATTTCGTTTAAAACCTTGTAAAAAAGTCTCAAAGGGCATCCGAAGCTGGACACCCGCATTCGCCGTCATCCACAGTTTGTCCGAAATTGGATAGTGGAACTCGAATTTCAAAGGCATGGAGAGTCCATAATATTCCCTAAAGGCATATTTCTTATCGTGTTCGATATAGCCATAATCCAAAGCTGCCGACACGCCGAAAAGGTCGGCGAAATGGTAGGAGAATTCAAATCCCAAACGTCCGCCATACCGAACAGATGAATGAATCATTTCCCCTGTGACCGTGTGAGTCATTATTACTGGATGCACGATATCCGCTTCCAGTGTGTATCCGAAATGGAAACCGTTGAAGGAGTCGTCGTGAAGGGGCGATTTGGCCTCGATTTGATGAGGTTCGCCCACGGGCTTCGTTGTCTCTGTCTGTGCGGGCGCGAGGGAGTTCAACCCTAAAAGCATGAGCCCCGCCAATCCGTATTTTTTGATGCTGTCCATAGTAGAAACGTTCTGTTGTTCATACTGTATGACGCGATTTTCCAAAAAGGTAACGGTCTGCGCCCACAATTTTTCCAACGAATCGGACGGCGTCTGTCCATCAGCACCGTTCAGCTCGTAAAACAGCCGCCTGAATTCCTCACTGTGGATGTAGTCGGCGATGATGACGGTGTCCTGCACGCGCACCGTGTCGCGCACATAGACGGTGTCGTGAACCACGTGCCGTTTCACCACATACATAGTGTCTGTGCTTTGTGCGGAAAGGCATCCTATAGTACTGAATACTAAGATGATAAACGCAACAACAATCTTCCCTTTCATGGCTTTTGCATTAAATAGACCGTGTCGTTCACTATTGCGGTGTCACGGACCACCACCGTGTCGTTCACCACAATCTCTTTGGTGACGACGATGATTTGGGGTTTGGTTGCAGACCCTTGTGGTTTCACTGGCGCAATCGCTTCGGAAGGCTTGGTTGTTAGGCCGGGCTCTGTTTGTAAACTGCTCTCGGCGATTGTGTCGGCAGGAAGGCATACTGGCGATTCAGCAGGTGCGACAGGCTCTTGCAACAGACTGTTATCCAGTGCAGTACGACCAACCTGCCAAATACAGACACCGCCGGCGATCCCCGCGATGGCGGCGGTAGTCAAGGCCGCGCGGTGCGCCGCCACGAAGACCCCCGCACTGGAGGGCGCTTCTGCCGCTGCCTGCCGTATCTGTGTGGTAGTGAGCGGCTTTGAAGGCGCGTAGGTCAGCGAGGCGAGTCCGTTTCGGAACATCCGGTCGGTGCGCGCGGCTTCGGAATGCTGTAATAAGAATAGTAGTATCATGACAAAAATTCCCTTTTTGCGTTTTTCTTTCTCGTGCGCCATTTGGGTGAGCAGCTGCCGCAGCCGTTTGCGGGCGCGGTAGAGCGTCTCCTTGGAGCCGGCGATGGAGATGTTCAGCAGGTCGGCAATGTAGGCATGTGGCTGGTTGTCAATGGCATAAAGGTTGAAGACGGTGCGTTGGGGAACCGGCAGTTGTTGCACCGCTTCGAGCAGTTCCTCTTGCGTGAAGTCCGTCTCCCAAATGGATGTCTCCTCGGGGACGACATCCGGTGTCTCCTCCTCCACAATCGGCACGGTATCCATGCTTTGTCGCAGGTGCTGGATGGCGTGGTTCACGGTGATGCGCATCAGCCAGGCCTCGAAATTGCCGGTGGCGCGGTAGGTGTCGGCGCGCTCCATCGCCTTGAGGAACGCCTCGTGCGCCAGATCCTCCGCCAACGCCAAGTCATTGACATAGCGGTGGCAAGCACCAATCATCCGTCCGATGTTGGCCGCATACATCCGTTCCCAAAATGCCGCGTTCTCCATTTTTCGCCTTGTTCATGATGATGACGCAAAAATAGCAAAAGGTAACACTCGCAGAGAAAATTTTTTTACTGGTGACGATATAAATATTCTCCGCGTATCTCCCGTATCAGCGTGTAGAATAGTCGAACTACCGAGAACTGAAAATGGTATTCGTTTGTCGTGGTTTCAGTTCTCTCCTTGCTCCAATTTCTCAATCCGTTCCTTCAACGCGCGGATTTCTTCGTCATTCTCCCGTTTCACCGAATGTTTGAACTTGAACATCGCCAAGTTCAACTCAAAGGAGGTCTCGCTGCTTCGAACCGGCATCACATCCGTCAACAATCCTTCCACCAACTGGCCGCCGCGCTGCAGCAACGCCTTCTGCTCCACGGAGTTCTCCTCTTGCTGCGGAATTTGCGTCATCACCCGCGACAGCTCCTTCAGTTTCGCATACGCCTCCACGATAGCGATGGTCGTCTCCACAGCCTTCGGACTTTTCAGAATGGTGGCCAACATATAGAGGCCTTTCTCGGTGAAGGCTTTGGGAGGATATTTTGAGTGTTGTCCTCGACCAAGATTCTTTAAGGTCAAAATTTTTGACCTTAAAGATTATGTCTCTTCGGTTGACAGTTCCCAAATATATCCTATCGGAAATTTCTCGGGATTGTTCCTCACCGCTTGGTTGATTTCCTTTGTCTGTACACCGTACAGTTCCGCCACGTCGGAGTCCAATATCACCTGCTGGTCTCTGAGGGTGATAATCTTGTTTTCAACTTCTATAATGTTCGTCATAACACTTTATTTGATGATTGAATAATGATAATTCCGTCTGCAAATATACAACGGAAACGAACTTTATAGAAAACCGGGGTGCGCGACGATGTCACGCACCCCGGTTTATTCATCGCTTTTCAATGTCTTAGTCGAGCACCAGGCTGGGGGCGCTGTAGGCACGGGTGGCGAGCTCCTGGTTGAGCATATAGAGGCTGCGGGGGTCGCTGCCGAAGAGTTCCATCTTCGAGATCATATCGCGGGCGTTGGTCTCCTCTTCGCCTTGCTCTTTGACGAACCAGTCGAGGAACTGCATGGTGCGGAAATCCTTGACCTTGTTGGCGGCGTCATAGATAGTGTGGATTGAGGCGGTCACATACTCCTCGTGCTCCAGACCGGCCTTCAGCACGTCCATATCTTTCTTGAACACCTTGTCGGGCTTGGCGATGGCTCCCAGCGTCACGGGGCAGTCGTTGTTCTGCATATAGCGGTAGAACAGCATAGCGTGGTCGCGCTCCTCCTGGGCCTGGATCATATACCAGTTGGCGAAGCCGTTCAGACCGCGGCGCTCGAAATAGTTGGACATATCAAGATAGAGATAGGCGCTGTAAAGCTCCTTGTTGATTTGATCGTTAAGCAGATCGGCTACTTTTTTGTTAAGCATAATTACTATTTTTTATAGATTATTGTTGAAAAAGACGGAACAAAGATGCTCCTGTTTTTCGGCTGCAAAGATACGACTATTTTCTTATATAGCGAAAAATATTATTGGATTACGCTTGATCAGCCACCAGTCACGGATTCGCTCCTCAAAACGGTTTCCCCACGGTCTGCAGACTTTTCAAAACGGTTGCTGGCAAGGGTTTGGCCACCCCAGCTTCAATAACCATTAACCCATAACCATTAATGATGGTACGGCTCCCCCTTCAGGATCGTGCACGCCCGGTAGAGCTGCTCGGCGAAAATCAGGCGCACCATGATGTGCGGGAAAGTGAGCTTCGAGAGGGCTAACTGCGCGTTCTGGCGGGCATAGACGGCCTCAGAGAAACCGTACGCGCCGCCGATGACAAAGGTGAGCGTCTTCAACCCCGAGTTGGCCCGCTGCTGGATGAACTCCGCGAACTGCGCGGAGGTCTTCTCCTTGCCGCGCTCGTCCCACAACACCACGTATTCGTCCGACTCTATCTTCTTGAAAATCAGTTCACCCTCGCGTTTCTTCTGTTCCTCCACCGGCATGGACTTGGCGTTCTTCAAATAGGGAATCGCCACCATCTCGTACGGGAAATAGGCGGAAATCCTGCCCGCATAGTACTTGATGGCCTCATCGAAGATGTCGCCATCGGGTTTGCCGATCCATATCAGCTTGATTTTCACTCCTCCAATGTTATCGGGAACACAATGTTGTTGTTCAGCATACATTGTGCGCAGACGTTCAGTTCGCCGTGCAGACGGTGCTGGACCATATTGCTGAGACGGTCGCGGAGGGCTTCGATGGTCACGTTCTGCACAATTTCGTTGGCGAAGGCGAACATGAGCAGACGGTTGGCCGCCGCTTCGCCGATGCCGCGGGTGCGCAGATAGTACAACGCCTCCTCGTCCAACTGCCCCACCGTGGCGCCGTGACTGCACTGCACATCGTCGGCGTAGATCTCCAAGAACGGCTTCGTAGTGACGTGCGCCTTGTCGGTCAGCAGCAGGTTTTTGTTGGTCTGGAAGGCCGCCGTGCGTTGCGAATCTTGCGCCACAAGGATGTGCCCGTGGAAGTTCGCCGATGCCTCATCGTCCATGATGCCCTTGTAGAGCTGGTAGCTCTTGCAGTCGGGCGCGGCATGGTTGATGAAGATGTGGTTGTCGCAAACCTGCTCTTTGTCAACGAGATACAAGCCATACAGCTTGGCTTCCGCCATCGGCTCGTTGAGGTTGACGTGGAAGGTGTTGCAAATGTAGCCCGCGTTGAACGTGATGGCCGTGGAGGTGAAGGTCGAATAGCTCTGCTGATGTACGAACACGTGGTTCAGCAGCATGGAAGCGGCATCCTTGTTCTCGGTTTTGTAGTAATGCAGATGCGCGTTCTCGCCCAAGTAAATCTCCGAAACGATATTCGAGAAGGAGGATTCCTTTTGGATGGAGTCATCGCACTGGATAACAGAGAGTTCGGTATTCTTTCCCATCACGATGAGGTGACGGTTGTTGACCAGAAGCGGATCAGTGGTGTTCATCAGCGAGACGATTTGCATCGGTTTCTCAACCTTCACATTGTCAGGGATATAGATGAATGCACCGTCGTTGAAGAGGGCTTCGTTGAGGGCCACCAAGCCGTTCTCTTTCTCCAAATTGGCGTGCGCCAACAGCGGCAACACCAAGTCGGGATATTGACGGATGGCTGCGAACAAACTGCCGGTGATCACGCCCTGTTCGTCAACAGTAACTTCCTGCTTCTCAGAAATGTACCAACCGTTGCTGATGGGCAGTACTGTGGGATGCAGATCCTGCACGCGGCACTGGAAATATTCCGCCAACGGGCGGTACGGATCGGGTTGCAGCTTCTGGATGTAGTCGGTTTTCACCTTCTTGTTCAGCACCGACTGCTGCCAACCTTGCAAATGCTTGTCGGGCAGCTCTTTCTGCAAGAAAAGATCTATCGCTTTCCGACGGAGGTCGCGGATGGCCGCCTGCCCGCCGTCAGGATATTGCGCCTGGTTTTCGTTGAAAAGTCCCTGGATGAATTGTGTGAACGCTCTCATAACTTGCCCTGTTCGTATTCTTCCTTAATCCAGTCGTAACCGCGCTCCTCCAGTTCGAGAGCCAGCTCTTTCGGACCCGATTTCACGATTTTGCCATCGAAAAGCACGTGTACCACATCGGGGACGATGTAGTCTAACAGTCTCTGGTAGTGGGTGATAACGATGATGGCTTTGTCTGCGCCGCGCAGGTGGTTGATGCCGTTGGCGACCACGCGGAGCGCGTCGATGTCGAGGCCGGAGTCGGTCTCGTCGAGGATGGCGAGGTAGGGGTCGAGGAGCGCCATCTGGAAAATCTCGTTGCGCTTTTTCTCGCCGCCGGAGAAGCCTTCGTTCACGGAGCGGTTGCTGAGCTTGTCGGTCAGCTCCACCACTTTCTGTTTCTCGGCCATCAGTTTGAGGAACTGGGCGCCGTTGAGCGGGTCGAGGCCGCGGTATTTGCGCACCTCGTTGAGGGCGGTGCGCATGAAGTTGGCGATGCTCACGCCGGGGATCTCCACCGGGTATTGGAAGCCGATGAAGACACCTTCGCGGGCGCGGTCCTCAATGGACAAATCCAGCAGGTTTTTGCCTTTGAACCAGACATTTCCCTGCGTCACCTCATAGCCGCTCTTGCCGGCGATGGCGGATGCCAACGTGCTTTTTCCGGTGCCGTTCGGACCCATAATGGCGTGCACTTCCCCCGCTTTCACCTCCAAATTGACGCCTTTCAATATCTCTCTATCCTTGATGGATACGTGTAAATCTTCAATTTTTAACATAGTCGGAAATTAAGGGCGCAAAGATACGATTTTTTAGAATGTAGAGACGTTGCGCATTGCGTCTCTACGGGCGCAAAAACGCAGATTTCAACAACAACCCGTCCGGTGCGACAATGCACGTTGGCACGCCGGCAAACGGGAAATCGCGACTGCCTGCCACTCCCCGCACATCCACCATCACAGGATAGGCGGTATTTTCTTTGGAAGCGGCGGTTATGTGGTTCAGAACAAAGAAGTTGCATGACGAAAGGTTCGCGCCGGTGACCGGCGTCTCCTTACCCGTACGCACATCCACGCGGTAAAGTTGCAGAACGGGTGTTCCTTTGCTTTCGGAAGGATTGACAACATTCTGTAACGTATTGTCATATAGTCTTCTGATGATGTAGGCATACGACAATCCCTGTTTTTTCGCCTCGCTCAGAAGCCGACTTTTGAGCTTATTCCGAGGCACCGTCATTTTGTATAAAAAGTCGAGACGTGAAGTGCCGCGCGTGCCGAAGCCAGCCTCTTGGTTGATGGCTATCTGTTGGAATCCGTTGCTGTAAGGTGTTGATTTCGTAACGGTTCTGTTCCCCATCAACGCGACAAGCTCCCCATTCCGGATAATTTCCGTCTCCTGCGCCCCGGCCCCTTCCGCATCGTTCTGGTAGTGACGGCAAAACGCGGCGTTTCCGAACTCGTCGGCGGACTTATTGGCGGTCACCGATATGTTTTTCGAGGTGATGATCTTGTCGAGAAAATCTTCGAAATGGGGGGTTGTTGTATTGTCATGCCCGTATTTCTCAACGGCGGACTCTTTGTATGCAAACAAGTTAGGCCGTTCTTCCAGCAATGATTTTGCGAGAAGCTGTCCCACGGCATCACCCTCCACTAAGACAGGTCCGTTGTACGTTTCCATCATGCGGGCACCGGACTTGTGCATCGTTTCTAAATGCGCCAACAGATTATCTACCTCCGACTGGATACTTTGAAGATTGAAAAGGAATGACGAGCTCGGGAGGAAAACAGTTTCGGCATCTGTAAACTCCTGTCCATCAGGTTGTTTTATCGTACCATAAAGTTGCACGCCGATGATTTCCACCGGTTCCGAATACTTCACCTTGTCGCTGCCCCAGAAATAGTGGTAGCCTGTCATAACGTAAAGATTGACACCCGAGCTCTCCAAGTAGTCGTGCATTGCGAGTTCGGCGGAAGCTTCGCGAACGAAATGCTCCAGATTGTTCATCGTCGGGGGATCCGAGGACTGGCCACGAACACCGTAAACTTGTGTTGGAATAATGTCGGAGCGTTCCCGAACAGCTTTTCTGTCAGACGGTTGCGTGACAGTTTCTTTGAGAGCGAAGTCTCGCACCGCTTTTCGATACTCCGATTCCGTGGCTTTGCGGAAGTCGCGGGCAAACGACTCGTAGGTATCATCCGTGGACATGTCGTAGGCAGCGGGCAGGGACTCCCCATACAAATTCTCGTTGTTGAACAAGTCGCTGCCTACCAGCACTTTCGGCACCAACTTGCGGACGTGTTTTTGGTTGGTGTAGAGAAGGCTCCCTTCCGAAGCCTCTACCGTGTAGATTTCGGCATCGGTCATCAGGTAATCCTGGTAATACGGAGCATTCAGTTCGCCGACCTTGAGGAGGTTTTCGTCTATATCCCGTTCATCCTGAGCCACTTGGAAGAAAAGGGCGAACGGGTCTCCATCGTTTTCCGTTTGGGTGGCGCTGAGGTGCGCGATCATGCGGTCTGACTTGGGCTTGGGCGCGTGTCGCACGGGCAGGCGGCGGAACAGCAAATCAGGAGACACACATTGGGTGGACAATTCATCTCCTTTGCTGTGGCATAGAATGGCTCCATTGTTTAAATTGACTCCTCCTGCCATCAGGTTGTCAAGCCATTGTTGCGGGGAAGCAGAGATTCGAATATTCCGAATAAGCTGTTCCCTTCCATCGGAAAAATATTTGTAACACAATGTCGGACAAAGGGTTATTATGTCACGGTTCGTATCACAAACCACATCTGCCTTCACTATGCGGATCCCGTACGGCAGATTTTGACGCCGCAGTTCATCTGAAAGGTTGATACCAAACTGTTCTTTCGTCAAATGATTGTCCATTCCCACTATCAGGTTAGACTGACGGGCGGCGGACAGACCATTTTTCCCACGGGCGCTGCCATTGGGCATGTAGGCCTGCGACTGTTGTGTGCGCCCGGACAAAAATTCCTCCAATACACCATGATTAACCAACACCCTCCGCTGACTTTTAACGCCCTCATCATCAAACGTATAGCCTCCATTCAGATATTTGTCATACATCAGATAATTGTTATGCAGATTCTTTTTCGTAGGATCACTGATGACGGAGAATCCTTCCGGCATGACTTTTCGTTGTAGTTTTCCGGTAAAAAGGCCATCAGCAGGATTCTCTAATGAATGGCCGATAAGGTTGTGTACCAACGTGACAACCGCCTGATCTGTCAGCCACACCGGACAGTCCAAGTTCTCTTGGGAAGGTGCGTTGCAGATGTCGTTTATCAGCACTTCCATCAGGTGAAAATAATCCTGCATCGCATTGGGCAGCAGTTCAGGCAGCGGTGCGAAGAACGGGTAGTCAAGGTGCTCCGTCGTGTTGTCATCGGTAAGTGCCTCAATATGCAGGTTCAATCGGGCTTCAGTATGATTCTGTACCGTAAAACTACTCTCACTGTTAACCAAATAGTTGCGGTTGATTTTGTAGGTCACTTCGGCAGAGGCGTTCGTCACATTTGGGGAAAGGGAAGCATCGGAGGTGCAATGGCGAAGCCAGTTTACCCAGTCGTCGGCATTCCAATGGTCATCCGAAACAGGCGGCTCATAATACTGGTCCATGTCCATCGGCAGGAAAAGGAAAGTCTCCGCACTGTCGCTGCCATAGAGTGTCGCATTTACCAGATTGTCAGCGTATTGCAGAACGGATTCCCGATAGGCCCGTTCTGTTTCGCGTTGCAGAATCTTCCTGACCAAAGCAGGATTCTCATCCAACGGCAGCGCCACCTGTTTCACCGAATAGCTTTGGTGGTCAAGATAGTGATAATTGTCCGTTTCGCGCTTCCCGACGCGTAATTCTATGGTCAGGAAGATTGTTTTCGAGCTGGAATTATCGTAAATATGTCCAAAATTAGCGGCAACATGGTGCTCTTCCGTCTTATGGACGCGATATGCCAAAAAGTAGGGCGGATATTGATTGTACTGAAGAGCGCCGTAGTTCCGCTGCAGTTCCGTGCGCAGAAGTTGCAACAATTCATCGTCACCACCTGTAGTTTGCGCCTTTGCCGGCAAGACGAATGCCAGCAGGAGGCAAAACAGGCCGATGAACGGATGTCTTTTCATAAATGAGGTTAGTCGCGAAAGATGGTGCCGTCGCGGTCCGGACTCACGGACACAATGGATACTTTCGTATGGGTCTTATCTTCAATGAATTGGATGTAGTCCTTGAATGTCTGCGGAAGTTCCTCGTAGGTTTTGCAGTTCGAGATGGAGGATTTCCAGCCTGGCAGGGTGGTATAGACAGGTTCTATCTCCACATCGGTGGCGGAGGGCATCCGATCGGTGAGTTCGCCATTCACGCGGTAGGCCGTGCAGACCTTGATTTCATCGAGTTTATCGAGCACGTCGGCCTTGGTGAGCGCGATGTCGGTGACGCCATTGATCATCAGGGCATATTGGAGTGCCACGAGGTCGAGCCATCCGCAACGCCTTGGTCTTCCGGTGGTTGCGCCGTACTCGTTGCCTTCCTTGCGGAGGAATTCGCCCGTCTCGTCGAAGAGTTCGGTCGGGAAGGGACCGCTGCCCACGCGGGTGCAGTAGGCCTTCACGATACCGAAGACACTGCCGGCGTAATGCGGGGCCAGTCCCAGACCGGTGAACGCGCCGGCGGCGATGGTGTTGGAGGAGGTCACGAACGGGTACGCACCGAACTCCACGTCCAACAGCGTGCCCTGAGCTCCTTCGGCCAGAACGGATTTCTCCTCCGTAAGATATTGATGAACAACGTATTCGCTGTCGATAAACTGGAATTTGCGAATGGTCTCCAACGACTTGCGCCATTGAGCGTCCAACTCGGCGAGCTTCGCTTCATAATCGAAGTGGAAATTCTGCAAAATCTCGATGTGCTCGTCGATTTTCTGACGGTATTTGTTCTCGAAATCAGGGGATTCGAGGTCGCAGACGCGCAGACCCGTGCGGGCGATCTTGTCGGTGTAGGTCGGTCCGATGCCCTTCAGCGTGGAGCCGATTTTCATGTTGCCCTTGTGGGCCTCCTGCGCGGCGTCAAGGAGCTTGTGCGTGGGCAGGATAAGGTGCGCCTTGCGGGAGATAAAGAGGTTGTCGGTAGGCGTCAACCCCATGGCAATCAGCGCGTTGATCTCCTCTTCGAAGATGATGGGGTCGATGACCACGCCGTTGCCGATGATGTTTGTCTTCTCCTTGTGGAAGATGCCGGACGGGATGATGTGCAACACGTGGCGGATGCCGTTGAATTCGAGGGAGTGACCCGCGTTCGGGCCGCCCTGGAACCGCGCAATCACATCATATTTGGGCGTGAGAACGTCCACAATCTTACCTTTGCCTTCGTCGCCCCATTGCAGGCCGAGCAGAATGTCCATTTTCATATTTCCGTTGTTTGAAAAACGGGGCAAAGATACGATTTTTTTGGGTTGCACGGATATACGGCGAGAGTTCCGATTTCCTCCGAAATCCGTCATTTTAAATTAACTATTATTAGTTAATTTTTTGGTAAACAGTTAGTTTCCAAGGAAATATTTTTCTGTTTTTACACTTGAAACGATTGAAAAAAAGCGTACCTTTGCCCCCTGAAATCATAAAACCTATCAAGAATGGAAAAAGAAGAAATCAAAAACAATGTGAACGCTGAGAAACTGAAAGTGCTCAACTCCACGCTCGAAAAACTCGAAAAAACGTTCGGCAAGGGCTCCATCATGCGCATGGGCGAGACGCATATTGAAGAAATGGACGTCATCTCCACCGGTTCCATCGGTTTGGACACGGCGTTGGGTGTCGGCGGATTCCCAAAAGGCAGAATCGTCGAGATCTACGGCCCCGAGTCTTCCGGTAAGACCACACTGGCCATCCACGCCATCGCGGAAGCGCAGAAGCAGGGCGGTATCGCCGCCTTCATCGATGCCGAGCACGCTTTCGACCGTTTCTACGCCGAGAAACTGGGTGTAAACACCGCCGAGTTACTCATCTCGCAGCCCGACAACGGCGAGCAAGCCCTTGAAATCGCCGACAACCTCATCCGTTCCGGCGCCATCGACATCATCGTCATCGACTCCGTGGCCGCCCTCACCCCCAAGAGCGAAATCGAAGGCGACATGGGCGAGTCAAAGGTCGGTCTGCAGGCGCGCCTGATGTCGCAGGCACTGCGCAAACTGACCGCAACCATCAACAAGACAGGCTGTTGCTGCATCTTCATCAACCAGCTGCGTGAGAAGATCGGCATTATGTTCGGCAATCCGGAGACCACCACCGGCGGCAACGCCCTGAAGTTCTACGCCTCCGTGCGCCTCGACATCCGTCGCCAGACCCAAATCAAGGACGGCGACACGGCCATCGGCAACCACGTGAAAGTCAAGGTGGTGAAGAACAAAGTCGCGCCTCCGTTCCGCACCGCCGAGTTCGACATCATGTTTGGCGAAGGCATCTCCAAGTCCGGCGAAATCGTCGATCTCGGAGTCGAATACAATATCATAAAGAAAGCCGGTTCGTGGTTTTCCTACGGCGACTCCAAGCTCGCCCAAGGCCGCGACAGCGTGAAACAACTCCTCAACGACAACCCCGAGCTCTCCGACGAGATCGAGGCCAAGATCCGCGAGGCCATCAAAGAAAACATGAAATAATGAGAAAACACATCGTACTTCTGCTGTCGGCACTGCTGCTCTTCGGCTACGGATGCCATAACAAGAACAAATATGCCGACCTCCCGCCGGAGCTGGCCGAGTTGTGCCTGAACATCGACAAGCACCCCAAAAAAGCCGAGAATTATTACAAACGGGCGAACTACTATTACCTGAACAAGGAGATAGACAAGGGCGTTGCCGACATGCAGACGGCCATCCGGCTGCAGCCCGACAGCAGCAAGTATTATGTCATGCTCTCCGACCTCTATTTCGCACAGTATGAGACCGACCTGACAGAAGAGATGCTGCTGAAAGCCATCTCCAAGGACGAGAACAACAATGAGGCTCGCCTGAAATTGGCTGAACTGCAGTACTATACACGTCAATTCGAAGACTGCGGCAAAACCATCGACGAGGCCGTGCAGCGGCAACCCCACAACCCGAAGGCATATCTCATCAAAGCCTTTATGCACAAGGACATGCAGGATACCGTCGGCTATCTGCGTATGCTTCAACTGGTTATCGACCAAGACCCGCGGGAAGTAAAAGCCTACAGCGAGCTCGGATATTTCTACCAGCAGAAAAACGACCCCATCGCCGTCTCTTACTATCAGAACGGCCTGAAGGTCGATCCCCAGAATGTGGAACTCCACTACAACCTCGGAAAAATGTTCCAAGATATGGACAAGTTCGAAGAGGCCGAACAGGAATACAAGACGGCCATCGCCATCGATTCCACCCATATTCCATCGCTTAACAATCTGGGTTACTTGTATTTGGACGATCACTTCAGCAAATATGACGAGGCGGTGGGATTGTTCACGCAGGTGCTGCAAATCAACCCGCAGTTCGTCTATGCCGTCTGTAACCGCGGGGTGGCTTACGAGTATTTAGGCAACTATGCGGCCGCCCGCAAGGACTACGAGGAGGCGCTGAAGCTTTCCACCAACTTCGAGCCGGCCATCAAGGGGCTGAACCGTTTGGACAAACTGCATCATTAACCGCATTATGAACGAGAATCTGGACCCCACGAAACAGCATCTGTCGGCGTCGGACAAAGAGTTCGAGCGTGCGATACGTCCTGCGCAATTCACGGATTTCCAGGGCCAACAACAGGTTTTGGAGAACCTGATGGTCTTCGTGCACGCCGCAAAGGGCCGTGGCGAAGCGCTGGATCACGTCCTTTTGCATGGACCTCCCGGTTTGGGCAAGACCACCCTCTCGCACATCATCGGCAACGAGATGGGCGTGAACGTGCGCGTCACCTCCGGCCCGGTCATCGACAAACCCGGCGATCTGGCCGGCCTGCTCACCAACCTGGAGCCCCACGACGTGCTCTTCATCGACGAAATCCACCGTCTGTCGCCCGTGGTGGAGGAATACCTCTACTCGGCGATGGAGGACTACAAGATCGACATCATGATCGACAGCGGCCCAAGTGCCCGGAGCGTGCAGATTACCATCAACCCGTTTACGTTGGTGGGCGCCACCACGCGGTCGGGCCTGCTGACAGCACCGCTGCGGTCGCGTTTCGGCATAAACCTTCGTCTACAATATTATGATGCCCAGACACTTGGCAATATCATCAAGCGGTCGGCATCCATTTTGGATATCCCGATAGAAGACGATGCCGCCTACGAAATCGCCTCTCGCAGCCGCGGCACACCGCGTATCGCGAACCTGCTGCTGCGACGTGTCCGCGACTTCGCCCAAATCAAGGGCGACGGCACCATCACACTGCCCATCACCCAGGTGGCCTTGACGGCACTGAATGTGGACCAGCACGGCCTGGACGAGATGGACAACCGCATCCTGAGCACCATCATCGAGAAGTTCAAGGGTGGCCCGGTGGGACTGAGCACGATTGCCACAGCGGTGGGCGAGGACCCCGGCACTATCGAGGAGGTCTATGAGCCGTTCCTGATTCAGGAGGGCTACCTCATGCGTACCCCGCGCGGCCGCGAAGCCACCGATTTGGCATTCACGCACTTGGGGAAATCGAGATACGTCTCCGGACAAGGGGAGCTGTTCTGAGCCCTAACGGACCCATATCGTATGATTCGGAAATGATTCGTGGCTGGCAGGAAAACTGTCGGCCCGTTTTTGTTTGCCTATTCGTAGTAGTCGAAACGCAGATGTTTCACCGAAATGCCCTTGTTCTGCAACTCCTGTAATGATTGGATACCGATTTTCAGATGCGTGAGCGCAAAATCCTCCGTCACCCGCTGGTCGGAGGAGGCGGTTTTGATACCGTCAGGGAGCATCGGCTGGTCGGAAACCATCAGCAAAGCACCCGTGGGGATACGATTGAAGAAACCGACGGAGAAAAGCGTGGCCGTCTCCATATCGACGGCCGTGGCGCGTATGCTCCGGAGGTAGTCCTTGAAATTCTCGTCATGCTCCCATACACGGCGGTTCGTGGTATATACGGTACCCGTCCAATACTCCATCCCGTAGCTACTGATGGTGGCAGAAATGGCCTTCTCCAAATTGAAGGCGGGCAACGCGGGCACCTCCTCGGGGAAGTAGTCGAGCGACGTACCCTCGCCGCGGATGCCCGCGATGGGCAACAGCATGGCACCCAACCCGATATAGGACTTCAGACTGCCGCACTTGCCGAGGAAAAGCACCGCCTTAGGCTTCACCGCCGTCAGCAAATCCATAATGGTGGCGGCATTCGGACTGCCCATCTGGAAGTTGATGATGGTGATGTTGTCGCTCGTGGCACACTGCATCGATTTCTCCGCCCCATAGACTTTGGCACCGGTCAGTTCGGCAAAATTGTTCACGTATGATTGGAAATTCGTCAGCAGAATGTACTGCCCGAACTCCTCCAATGGCATTCCGGTGTAGCGCGGAAGCCAGTTTCTCACAATGTCGTTTTTGGTTTTCAGAATCATTTTTCTTAATGTTAATGGTTTATGAATATTGGGACGGATTCGTTATTTTTCTTACGCCAACATATCATATAGGTCTGTACTAGACACCTCGCAATCGGGGACAGCATGACCAATGCGGTCAAGCAGCGTGAAATTGAGATGTCCGTCATGATTTTTCTTGTCATTCCTCATATAGGGAAGCAGTTTCTCAAGAATGGCGGAGGTGATTTTCGGAATCTGGTAGTGTTTCGGCAAAAAGGCCGCTATCAATTGCCACTCCTCTCGCGAAAGAAGGCCAAGTCTTGTGGAAAGGAGGCTTTCGTAATAGATGCCCTGCGCAACGGCGATACCGTGGGCTACAGATTTGCCCGTCTCCGCAGCATAGCCTTCCAATGCGTGCCCGACCGTGTGCCCGAAGTTCAGAATATGCCGGAAATGTTCGTCTCTCGGATCTTTTTGAACCACCTCCTGCTTGAATCGGATACAGAAATCAACATATTCGGACTGGATTACCGACAGTGTTTCCATTCTACACAAGTTATCGAAGAGTTCCGCTGACCCGATGAGTGCATATTTCACCATTTCGCCAAAGCCGCTTCGCAACTCTTCTTCTGGAAGCGTCTTCAGGAAAGGAATATCGGTAGGGAGTTGAATATCAGGAAAATAGAATGTTCCTATTCCGTTCTTCAAATATTGTAGGTTAACGCCGGTCTTCCCTCCAATGGCCGCATCGATCATGGCTAGCAAGGTGGTCGGGCAGTTGGCGAAGCGAATGCCCCTCTTATACGTGGAGGCCACAAAACCGCCGAGGTCACAAATCGTACCTCCTCCGAAATTCAGCAGAAAGATATCTCTATCATACTGCTTCTCAGCAAAATAATGCCATATTTGAATGGCGGAATCAATGGATTTCACGGATTCACCGGCAGGCAACACAATCTTGTCCAAAGATACCCATTCCGCCAAATCAGAAAAGTAGCCGGAATAGAACCTCTCCACATTTTCATCCGTGAGAATCACCACATTGCGGATGTTTTCCTGGCGGAAATGTGTCTTCAGCTGCCATATAATGTCCGTTTTAGCCATTATCCTTCCATTTGCACTGCTACATATTCGGTTTTCCCTTCCAACGGCGGGTTCAGCTTACAGAGCTTCACGGTAACATGCGTGACCTGCGGAAAGTCGTGCTTGATTTCACGGATGATACGGTCGGCCACCGTCTCGATGAGATGCCGCGGCTCGTTCATCACCCGCTGTATCGTCTTGTAAACCAACGGATAGTTCACTGACTTTTCCACATCATCGTCCGCCACGGCCGCCTCCGCATCGTACGTGAGGGCCACATCAAGCATGAAGTGCGTGCCGACGACCTGCTCCTCTTCGAAGCAGCCGTGATAGGCGTAGAATTTCATTCCGGTAAGAAACAGGGTGGTAATCATTGGGGGTATGGGTTAAGGGTTAAGGGTTAAGGGTTAAGGGTTATGGGGTAAGGGTTGTGGGTTATAGGGTATGGTTTATGGGGTAAAGGGGTACTCGGATAGGGGGTTACTTCGGGGTGATATACAACATGATGGCGGTGATGATGGCGAAGATGATGTTGGGAAACCACGTGCCGAGGACGGGCGGGAGGCCGCCGGAAACAGAAAACACTGTGGAGATCTGTTGCAGGAACACAAAGGTGAACACCAACCCGATGCCGAAGAAGACGTGGACACCGACCCCTCGGGTGGTTTTCCGGCATGAGACGCTCACCGCCAACAACGTCATAATCAGGATGCCTACCGGATTGGCCAACCGTTTGTGCCGCTCGATCTGGTAGTTAGCCAACAGTGACGAACCCCGGAGCCGTTCCTCCTTGATAAACTGCCGCAGCTCACGGTAAGTCATTGTTTCACTGACTGATATATCCTGATACAAATTGAGCGGCGTGATATTGAACGTGGTATCGAACTCATCGCCCCGGAAAATCTTCTCCTCATCCTCGGGCGTGATGACCCGACGTGTATAACGATGCAACCGCCAAATTTTGTTCTCCTCGTCATAATCGATGGTTTGCGCCGAGAGTTTCTGCCGCATAGCACCGCCTTCGAACTCCTCGTAGGTGAAATTGTAGCCCACGCCCTCCATTTTGTCCCAACGCTCCACGAATATGTAGCTATTCTTCGAATTTTTGATGTGCAAATAGGTGGTGGAAGCTGTCCGACGCCCGAAATACTGGTACTTGAAGTCATTGAGTTTGCGATTGGTGTTCGGCACGATGAAGTTGGCCAACACCAACGATAGCCCCATAATGATGAGCGCTCCCGTGATGTACGGCACCAACATCCGGGTGAAACTGATGCCGCTGTCGAAAATCGAGGTGATTTCGTTACGCGACGAAAGCTTCGAAGTGAACCATATCACGCTGATGAAGGTGAACAGCGGGATGAACAGGTTGATAAAGTAGGGGATGAAATTGAGATAGTAACCCGTAAAGACCTCTTTCCAAGGCACATTGTGGCTCAAAAACCGCTGGATATTCTCCGACATGTCGAACACGACGACCACTGTCATCAGCAGCGTGATGGCAAACACCACCGTGCCCAACATCTTCCGGAGCAGATAGCTGTCGATAATCTTCCAGCCAATCTTCTCCCGAATCCATTCGTTGAAATCCTTTATATGGTTTATCACGTTCATTCTCGTTACCCCTGCCAACTGCTAACTACTAACTACTAACTGCTAACTAATTTTTCAGCCACTGATCAAGCCATCTGAAAAACTCCCGTTGCCACAGCATCGAGTTCTGCGGTTTCGACACGAAATGACACTCTTCGGGGAAGTAGAGGAACCGGCTCGGGATGCCTTGCATCTGCGCAGCGTCGAAGGCCTGCATACCCTCGGTGTAGGGGATTCGGAAATCCTTGCCACCGTGGATGACCAATATCGGAGTGTCCCAGTTGCCGACGAACTTGTGGGGCGAGAAACTATAGCTCTTCGACATCGGTTTCTGCCAATACGCCCCTTCGATGTCGTGGTTGGCGAAGAAGAGTTCCTCGGTGGTACCGTACCAGCTTTCGAGGTTGAACATGCCGCAGTGCGCGATGAACGCCTTGAACCGTTTCTGGTGGTGGCCGGCGAGCCAATAGACGCTGAATCCGCCGTAACTGGCACCCACACAGCCCAATCGATCCTCATCCACGTAGGGCTCTTTCGCCACATCGTCGATAGCGGCAAGGTAGTCCTTCATGTTCTGTCCGCCGTAGTCGCCGCTGATCTGGTCGTTCCACTCGTGGCCGAAACCCGGCAAACCCCGACGGTTGGGTGCCACGATGATGTAGTCGTGGGCCGCCATCATCTGGAAGTTCCAACGGTAGGAGAAGAACTGGCTCACAGCCGATTGCGGACCGCCCTGACAGTAAAGCAACGCAGGATACTTCTTCGTTGAGTCGAAGTTCGGGGGCAGAATCACCCACACCAGCATCTGTTTGCCGTCGGTGGTCTTCACCCAGCGTTTCACCGAAGTGGCCGGCGTGATTTTATCCAAAACGTCTTTGTTGATGAAACTCAACTGTTTCACTGACCTGTCTTTCAGCTGCACTGCGTAAATCTCCGACGGACAGGCGTGCGTGGTTCTCGTCACAATCAGCTGGTTGCCGTCGGCTTGCACAGAGTTGTAATCGTAGTCGCCGTCGGTAAGTTGCTCAATGATACGGCTTTCCACATCCATCTTATAGACTTGGTGGGTAGCCTCCTTGCAGCTGATGAAATAGACCGTACGGCTGTCCTCACTCCACGCGAAGCCGGTGGCGTCCTGGTCGAAGTCGGTGCTGTAGTCCTCCGCCGATCCAGCTTCGAAATCGTAAATCATCAGGCTGTGTTTTTCCGACTCGAAACCGTCGGTTTTCATGTTCCACCACACCATCTTCTTGCCATCGGGAGAAATCACCGGATCCATATCGTAACCTTTGTTGGATTCCGTCAGGTTCTGGGTGGTTTTTGTATTCAGATTGTAGAGGTAAATATCCGTGTTAGTGCTTTCTGCAAACGCCTTGCCTGTCAGCTTCTTGCAACAATAGACCAGTCTGTCGCCGTCGGGAAGCCAAGCCACTTCCTCCATACCGCCGAACGGCGGGTTCGGGCAGTGGAACTTCTGGCCTTCCAACAGATCGACCTCATTCTCCAGAGACGGATAGTCGGCCACGAAGAGGTGGCTGTAGGAGCCGTCGGCCCAGTAGTTCCAGTGACGGTACATCAAGTCGTCGTAGATCATGGCGTCGGCATCGGGCAGGTCGGGGTAGCGTTCCTCGACAGTCTGCTCCAGCTGCACGTTGCGGAAGTAGCAGATGTGCTTCATATCGGGGGCATAGCCGAAACCGTTGATGTCGCCATCTATGTTGCTGATAGCCTTGGCGTTCGATCCGTCGGGATCGGCTTCCCAAATTTGCATTCCATTGTCGTTGGCGCGGAGAAAGGCGATTTTCTTGCCGTCGGGCCGCCACACCGGCTGCATCTCGTTCTCTTCCGTCACGGTGATGCGCGTGGGTTCGCCGCCGGTGGCCGGCATCGTGTAGAGCTCCGTATTGCCCTTGTTGACGCGATAGTCGTAATAGGTTACAGTATAAAGTAATGTCTGCCCATCCGGCGACACCTGCACGTCGCCCAAACGACCGAGATACCAGAGGATTTTCTCATCCATCACGCCCTTCGAGAAGTCGGGCGTCTCGCGGCTCTCCATGTCGATGACCGCCGCGCTTTTTTCGTTTTTCGCTTGTTTACAACCACTTACCATTATCATAACCAATGATAAACCGAAAAGGATTTTCTTCATTACAACTATTTATGCTTGTTTGATAATTCTGACAAACGGAGGGCAAAAATACACTTTTTTGGGTTATGAAAGGTGCTCCCAACGGACCTCTCGTTTAAGCACAGCGGGTGGATTACCGCCGATGACCTGACACTCGCCCTCGAAGGCACTCTTCAATAACGTGCCGGCAGCCACCACCGTGTTGTCGGGCACCTCCGCACCCTTCAGCAGCACGCACTTACAGCCGATCCATACGTGGTTACCCACCACAATGGGACGGTTGGGATTCAGCCGGTTGCCTGCCATGTCGTACAGCGGATGTTCGTCAGTGTCCATCACGAGGACGTCCCAGCCCACCAGACAGTCTTTACCGAAGGTGATGCTGTCGGCGCAGACAATCGTGCTCTCCGCCGTCATGTTAAAGTCCGCCCCGAAGTTCAGATGGCCGCGTACTGAGAGCTTCGACCCATGCCCGATGCCCGCCTTGCCGCCAAAGGTGACCGTTCCGCTCACTTGCCAGATGCCGCGGGAGCGCTTGCGGTCGTAGTGGCCCACGTCGCCGAACCCGATCTTCACCATCGCAGTCTCCACCTTCTCCGGCAACACAACCTCGCCGTGCAGCTCTCGCAAGTAGGTGCGTCTCGACACAAAAACCGGCAGCTTCAACGCCGTTTTCAGCGGAAAATAGTGCAAGTTGAAGCGTAATGTCTTCGGCAACGAACAAAGAATGTTCAAAAAATCGGATACGGTCATACGGGTCAGGTTATTTTAACGTGCAAAAGTACACTTTTTCCCTTTACAACTACTAACTACTAACTGTAAAAATGCTATCTTTGCCGCCAAACTCTCAGGGTTAACGTTATCATTCGAATATGGACAAAATCCGGTACATCACCCTCAACAGCACCTCCCCCTACCACAACTTGGCCGTGGAGGAGTACCTTTTACAGCAGACCGCGGACAACGTCTTCATGCTGTGGCAGAACGACAACACCATTGTCATTGGTCGGCACCAGAACACGGCGGCGGAGGTCAATCAGGAATACGTTGACAGTCATCACGTTAACATAGTTCGGCGGTTGACTGGCGGCGGTGCGGTCTTCCACGACACCGGCAACCTCAACTTCACCTTCATCCAGAATGTGGAGCCCGGGAAGAAGGAAATCGACTTTCTGAGGTACTTGCAGCCCATTGTGGATGCGTTGCAGTCGTTGGGCGTTCCGGCCACCTTTTCCGGACGCAACGATCTGGTAATCAACGGGCAGAAGATCTCCGGCAACGCCATGACTTTCTTCGGGAACCGCGTATTGGAGCACGGCACGCTGTTGTTCTCTTCGCAGATGTCGGATTTGGCCAACGCCCTCAAGGTGGATCCTGACAAGTTCATTGACAAGGCGGTGAAATCCGTGCGCAGCCGCGTCACCAACATCTCCGAGCATCTCCCCCACCCTATGACCGTCTTGGAGTTCAAGGCCTACCTGATGGACTTCATCATGAGACAAAATCAAATGGCTGAACTGCAAAATCTTACGGACGAGGAGGAGGTCATTGTCAACCAACTCATGGAGGAGAAATACCAGACGTGGGAGTGGAATTACGGCAAATCGCCGGAGTATTCGATGAACAAGAAGATCCGGACGAAAGGCGGCACTGTGCAGGTGGTCGCCGACATCCGCGACGGCCACATCCGCGATTTGCAATTCTTTGGGGACTTCTTCTCCGAAAAAGACCCGCAAGATCTTGTGGACCAACTGATTGGCATCCGTCTCGACAGACAATCCATCGCAGATGCGTTGACAAACATCAACATCAACGACTATTTCCACAATGTCACCCACGATGACATTATAAACCTGCTATGCTGATCCTATGACATATTCTGCCCTACCGAGCTCTTGTCCCTGTCAGAACCGCTCAAGGAATGCTTTAACCTGTCAATGCCTGAAATAGGTTGACCGTTTTAAACACCAAAATCACCAAATCAAAAACGGGTCAACAATGGAAAAATTAACAATTGAAGAACGGAGAAGAAGAAGGTTCAGCGAAAGCTTCAAGCGGAAGAAAGTTCAGGAAATCGAAAGCGGCCAAACA
>ONQE01000062.1 GCA_900319925.1 uncultured Bacteroidales bacterium
AATATACGTCATTATCGCGGGGGTTGCCCTGTTCCTCTCGTCCTGTTCGCCGAAATTCACCCGTCTGGAGCAGTATCCGGGAATGTACGAGGCCAAGCCCGTCACCCTGGTGGTGATGCCGCCCATCAACAACACCTCCAACGTCGATGCAAAGGAACTGCTCTACACTTCCATCAGCTATCCGCTCATCGAAGCCGGCTACTACGTCATCTCCCCGCACCTGACGATGGAGATGCTCAAGGCTGAGAGCGGCTACGACGCCGAGATGCTGATCGAGCGTGACGCGGCCATCTTTGCGCAGGTCTTCGGCGCCGATGCGGTGGTTTTCTCGGTCATCGAAGAGTGGACCAAAAAGGGCTTCGGCATCCAGACCAAACTGCACTACATCATCAAATCGACCAAGGACAACTCGATTCTGTTCGAGCGCACCTGCGACCTCTACCTGGATCTTTCCAGCAACAGCGGCAGCAGTAGCAACGGCGGCCTGCTCGGCGCACTTGTCGACCTCACCGCCTCGGCCGTGAACACGGCGGTAACCAAGCCCATCGTGGCGGCCCGCAAGTGCAACCGCTACATTTTCAGCGACATTCCACGCGGCAAATACCATCCCGACTTCATGAACGACGGCGAGGTTGGCGCCAGCAAGCGCGACATCTCCGTGACCGTGAAATAACGACGGTCAAGCGGTCTTGTTGTCGGGATACAAAAACGCCCGTCCGATTACGATTAGAGGCCACGGCATACCTGTGTCGTGGCCTCTATTGTATTACAACTTTCCGTTATTAACTTGCGGAATCAGACCGGGAAAAGCGGGCGCAATATCGCGTCGCTATATCAGCGACACCAGGACGAAGATCCAGTGCGCGGAGATGCCGGCGATGAGGCCGCCGACGGTGTGGGAGGCGATGGCCTTGGAGATGAGCTGACGGTAGCCGAGGGAGTCCAACATACCGGTATGGGTGCTCAGGAAGCCGCTCCAGCACATGCCCATGGCCGTGAACACCGCAATGGCGTTGCCGTCGATAAGGCCTGAGGCGTCAAAGGCGGGCACCAAACCGATGGCCGCGCCCACCGCGCCGAGGGCCGTAATGGGGAATGCGATAAGCTCGGGGTGCACGAAACCAAAGAGCCAACGGAAGAGGAAGTCGATCTTGCCGGCCAGCCACGGCAGCAACGGCACGCCCTCGTAGGCCGCACCCGTGTAGGTGCCGTCCAAGGAGGCGCCGAACGTCACCATCATCACGATGGTGGAGATGATGAGCACGCCGGGGATGATGGAAAGGCCGATTTCCACGCCGCTCTTGCCGCCGTCGAGCATCGCGTTGAGGGTACGGAGGAAGGGGCCCTTCTTCTCCTCTTCCAAGGTCTTGTCGGCGGGTTGCAGCTCCGGATCATACTCGGCATCGAGCTTGGTACCCGGCATCGGGGAATCCAGCTCAGGATAGGCTTTCAACGTCAGATGCTGCATCATGCGGGTGGTGACGATACTGCCGATAAAGGCACCCGCCAATCCCACCAAGGCTCCCGTACCGTAGCCGCGTCCCGTCATGAACGCCACCACCACCAGTCCCATGCCGAACGACGTGCCGAAATTCGTCAGCGAGGCTATCTGGTACTGCTTGAAGTACTTGCTGAAGGTCTTGTCCTTCGACAGCGTGATGATGGCCGGGTTGTCGCTCAGGAAGGTCATCACCGCGCCGAGCGAGGCCACGCCGGGGAGATTGTAGAGCGGCTTCATCAGCGGCTTGAGCATCTTCTCCAGCAGCACCACCACACCGAACTCCACGAAGAGCTTGCTGATGGCGCCTGTCATCACGGTGATGGCCATGATGTAGAACACCGTGTCTATCAGCAGCTTGTAGGCCGTATTCATGAATGTGTTCAGCATATTCGGCAGCGTCATCTTGATAGACAGCCCGGCGAAGAAACCGAAGAACAGGATCAGGAAGATGATCAGCTCCCGGGTGCGGCCGTATGCGCGCATCATGTAGCGCACGACGTTGTTGCGCGAAATCCGCGATACCTGATGCAGGATATTGTTGGTTTTGAAATGGAATATCGGCATGTTAAAGGTTATTGATTATTGGTTATTGGTTATTGAAGCCAAAACCTAACGTTATTTCAATTTTTCAGGCAAGAATTTCATGAAGTCGAGGCGCCAGGAGACGCCGACGTTGGCGGTGAGGGTCATGTCTCGGAATCCGTAGTCACCAATGATGCCCGTGGGAAGAGTTCTCACGCTGTTGGCCACGAATGCATGGACACGCAGGTCGGGATAGACGCGCGGACGGTATTCCACACCGAGTCCGTAGAAGCAGTGCGCGAGGTCGTTGGGCATCAGCATATCCACATCTACATGGTCGTCATAGTAATATCCAGCGGTATTCTGCTCGTAACCGCCCTTGGCAAAGAGGTTCACACTCGGCGTGACGTGCCAGTCCACGCGGCTCACCAAGGAGAAGTCTTCGAAGAAGTTCTCAAATCCGGCGGCACGGTTGGTCCAATCGAGATAGATAGACCATTTCGGGAATCTGAGTTGGTTGCCCAACGCGATGTAGTTGATGAACTTGCCGCGCTGATACTCCATCATGTTGACGGAGTAGAGGGTGTGGAATGGACCGAAATTGCCCGCCCAGTAGAGGTTGTAAGAGAGCAGACCGCTTTTCCAAGTGTTGTCGCCGTACTTCACGTAAGGTGAGTTGGCCACCTGGAGAACGACCTTGTTCTTGCCGCTCTTATCGGTGTAGATGGCGGAAGCGCCGAGGTGGAAGCAGGGGAACGCCCCCCAATAGTGGGTGTAGTAATAGACGTCGATGGGCGGAGCGTCGTATTCGTAGCCGCCCACGTAGAGGGCCTCCTTGCCCAGACGCAGCGCCCAATTGTCGTTGAACCGGTACTGGATGTAGAGAAAGTCGGTGTTGTCGAAGAATTCGGTATAGCCTTTGATGGGGATGATGCGCTGGCGGATGAAGTAGGAGATATGGTCGCCGACCTCACCGCCGAGCAGGAAGTTGAAGTAGTCACCGTGGAAGCCGTAGTTGTGCTGCGTGGCTTCCCCATGAGACGGAAGAACCCCAAGAGGTGAACTGTACCTCCATTCATCGTGTTCGTAATCATATTCGAAGGCCGCGCGCGCCTCCAAATGGAAGGTCGTGAACTTGTGCTTGAAGTTCGGATTCACAGCTTTCTTTTCCTTCTTGGCTTTCTCTTTTTTGGCGCCGTCTTCCTGCGAAATGGCGGAAAATGGCAGAATCATACACAAGAGCAGACCGATGGCAATAGATAACTTTCTCACAATCTGTATTTTAATTATTCTCTATTTGAATGCGCAAAGATATAAAAAAAGGGTTAAGGTTTATGGGTTAGGGTTTAAGGGTTATGGTTTAAGGTTTAAGGGTTATCCGATTAGGGGGTCACATCGCCCAGAGGAGGAGGCCGGAGCAGATGATGAGGCCGGTGATGGCCAGGTCGATGAGGCAGAAGCCCATGATGTCTTTGGCGTTGAGCTTGGCGATGGCCAAGGCGGGCAATGCCCAGAACGGCTGGATGAGGTTGGTCCAGGCGTCGCCCCAGGCGATGGAGATGCCGGTGAGACCAGGATCAACGCCGAGGTTGGCCCCTGCGGTGAAGAACACCGGCGCCTGGATGGCCCAGTGACCGCCGCCGGAGGGCACGAACAGGTTGAGGACCGCCGCGCACAGGAAGGTGAGCAGCGGGAAGGTCGTCGGCGTGGAGATGCCGATGCAGGCGTCGCTGATGACCGTGCCGTAGCAGATGCCGGACTCCCCCACCCCAGTGATGATGCCCATAATGCCGGCATAGAAGGGGAACTGCAGGATGATACCCGCCGCGCTACCCGCCGACTTCGTGAAGGCTCGGACGTACCGCGCAGGCGTGCCGTGAAAGAGGATGCCCGTGAACAGGAAGAGCATGATGACCGCGTTGAGATCCAACGAGCCGCCCCTGACGAACAGCTTGATAACCAAGAAGCTGAAGCCCAAAAGCGCAACAATGCCCGAGAGGATGTAGCTCTGCTCCAAACGTGCTGCCGGGGATTTGTCCTCCTTCGCAGGCGCCTCCTCGGGTTCGTAGAGCAGCTGCGGATCGACCGTGACCACGTGTTCGCCCTTTGGGTGCATCAGCGTGTTGACCACGGTGATGGCGATGATGACGAGCAGCACGATAATGAGGTTCTGCGGGGCGAACAGGGTGGCCGAGACGCCGACCGGCTCGGTGAGGGCGCCGTTGGTGGCCTTGGTGAGCGCCTCACCTGCGGTGGCCATCGTCAACGGGATGGAACCCGACAGACCGGCGTGCCACACCACGAATCCGCTGTAGGCCGAAGCTATCAACAGTCTGTAGTCCACGCCTTTGCAGTCGCGGGCGATCTCCTTGGCAAGGATGACTCCCACGATGAGGCCGAAGCCCCAGTTGATCCAGCAGGCGATGGCGGAGACCAGGGTCACCGTGGCGATGGCGGCGGCGGGAGTCTTCGGGAGGGCAGCGATCTTGCGGATGCCCTTCTTGATGGCAGGGGCGCCGGCGAAGGTCGCACCGCAGACCAAAATC
This sequence comes from uncultured Bacteroidales bacterium, assembly GCA_900319925.1. Lineage (GTDB taxonomy): Bacteria > Bacteroidota > Bacteroidia > Bacteroidales > WCHB1-69 > F23-D06. The sequence continues at coordinate 4,570 of ONQE01000062.1, forward strand.
AGCGACATCTGCATGGAGAAGGCTAACAGCCCCCACACGCCGTTGCCCCAGTGCTCGACCACCTCCACAGGGGTCTGGTGGCACACCGGCATGGCCGTCAGCGCGGCGATGAGGGTCAGCAAGATGGCCAGAACGAACGGCTCCGGCAGGTATTTCTGTACTAAGTTGACGCAGAAGTTGATGATTTTCATAAGGTTAGAAGGTTAAAATGTTAGAAGGTTAAGGTTGGGGCGATTTTATGGTTTTGTTGTTGGTGCCGGACAGCCAATTACAGATTGTTGGAGTTAGCTGGCGTAACAGTTTGTAAATCAACACGGTGATGACAATTGTTAGGATTACGTTCAGCAGGTGGACCATTGAGAATGCACGACTTCCGGCATTGTGCGCCATCAGCCAATTGGCCGACAGCTTGGTCAGCGGGCGGGTAATCATGAAGTGGAAAGCAAAGACGAAGAACACAGGTTCTGACATCGCGCGCCAGTCTGTGGAAGAGTGGCGATTTATCACTTGGTAGCAAATCTGTGCTATCAGTAACATACCCGAAAGATTGCGGATAAAGGTGAAAGTGGCAATACTCCAAGCTGGTACGGGAACGGAGACTGTGACCAAGATGGAAGCAGCCAAATAGAGCGGCAGAGACCACCACACGGGTTTACGTAGCAGTTGGGAAAGTGATGGGAACCAGATGTTCAACCAGATTCCAATCATGAAAAACGCGATTTCCGACTCGAAGCCCAGTTGGTGCGGAATACAACCTAACAATAAGGGTATCAGAATGGTGACCTTGTGGCATCGAATGATGGCAACGTACAGAGGCGAAAAGAGCGCAATCAACATCAGGTCGCGGAGGAACCACAGCGGCCAGTCGATCGGTCCGGAGTTGAACCCTTCGCCCCTGATGCAGCAATAGGCCTTCAGAATATCGGTCAAGGTCATCTCTTGCAATGGAGGAATTTCACCCAATATAGAAGGCAACACCAATCCGACCAGCCCGTAGAACAGGAGGAAAAGGGTGTTCCAAAGAAGGTAAGGAATAAGCCACGTTTTGAGTCTGCGTTGGCATTTTTCGGAAAAAGTCCTCCATGTGAATCCACTGTCCGAAGCCACAAAAAGATAGCCGGAAATCAAAAAGAAGAGCGGGCTGGCCAGCCATACTACATTGCCGGCCCATCGGTAGAGGATGGCGTAAGCTGTGTTGGTGCAGCCGGTATCCGCCACCAAGTCTGTGTGGATAACCACGATGAGCGCCATCAGCACCCACCGCAGCAATCCGATGGTATGGCTGGCCATCGCATCGGGGTATCGGGTCTGCACGTTGAGTCGTTCCATATTAAAGGCGGCAAAATTACAATTTTTCCTAAATCATACTATCCCCACACGCCCACCTTAAACCTTAAACTTTGATCATTAAACCTTATAGCAAAAAATTATATATTTGCACCCGCTAAATAATCGTGTCATTAAAAACACCAAAGATATGAGAAAACCTTTATTCTTGACCCTGTTATTGTCATTGATTCTCAGCTTCGCGCGTGCCGACGGCGGTATGTGGATTCCCCTCTATCTGAGCCAGAACGAGGCTGAGATGCAGCAACTTGGCTTCCACCTCACGGCGGATGACATCTACAGCATCAACCACAACAGCATGAAGGACGCCATCGTGCTGTTCGGCAGCGGCTGCACCGCCGAGCTGATTTCCTCCAAGGGGCTGCTGCTCACCAACCACCACTGCGGCTACTCGTACGTGCAGTCGCACAGCACTATGGAGCACAACTACCTCCAAGACGGCTTCTGGGCTAAGAGTTTGCAGGAAGAGATTCCCATGGAAGGCCTCACCGTCACCTTCCTCGTCTATATGGAAGATGTGACCGAGCAGGTTTTGGCAGGCGTGACCTCGCAGACCAAAGAGGCCGACCGCCAGGCCATCGTGAAGGAGAACATTGCCAAAGTGACCAAGAAAGCCACCGAAGGCACCGGCTACAAGGCTATCATCAAGCCGTTCTACTATGGCAACCAATACTTTATGTTCGTCACGGAGACCTACAACGACATCCGTCTGGTGGGTGTTCCGCCGGAGAGCATCGGCAAGTTCGGCGGCGACAGCGACAACTGGATGTGGCCGCGCCATACCGGCGACTTCTCGCTCTACCGCATCTACACCGGCAAGGACGGCAAGCCCGCGGCCTACAGCAAGGACAATATCCCGATGAAGCCGAAGCAGTACTTCCCCGTCTCCATCAAGGGTGTGCAGGAGAACGACTTCACGTTGGTGTTCGGTTATCCCGGCACCACCCGTCAGTTCCTCATCTCCGACGGTGTGAATGCAGTCGCTAACATCCAGAACCCCATTGCGATACAGGCGCGCACCATCCGTCTGGACGCCATGAAGAAGCAGATGAACCTCGATCCGCGCATCCGTCTGATGTACTCCGCCAAGGCCAACGGCATCTCCAACGGCTGGAAGAAGTGGCAAGGCGAGAGCAAGGGCATCCGCGAGTGCGACGTCATCGGCAAGAAACAGGCCCAGGAGCGGGAGTTCCAGCAGTGGGTGAACGCCGACCCGCAGCGCAAGGCGGAATACGGCACGCTGTTGCAGGACATGAAGAAGGTTTATGACAGCTACAACAACAACCTGCAAGTGGTGACCTACATCAACGAATACCTCTTCGGCGTGGAGCTGATGGAGGAGGTTGTCTATCCCTATATGAGCAAGCTCTATGGCGTGGAGAATATCAAGGACGAGACCCGCGCCAAGATGATCGACGCAGACAAGAGTTTCCGTGCTGAGTATTTCGATGTGATTGACAAAGAGTGCTTTGTGGAGTTGATGACCTACTATTTCACGCACGAGAAACCCGAGAACATTCCGGCCGAATTGAAGAAATATGTGCAAAGCGAGCCTGTGGTGCGCGGGATGATGACGGCGATGTGGGAGACCAGCACGAAGAAAGCCCCCTACTTCCAAGATGCTGCAAAGTATCAGGACTTTATCGCCAAGGCATCCCCTAAACAGATCGCAAAAACAGCCGGCAATGAGATGGTCATGCTCTATTCCGCGCTGTTCGAGAAGTATGCCTCTGCTGTGACGAAATACCGCGCCGAATCCAGCCAGCTCGACCAGTATTACCGCACCTACGTCAAGGCGTTGATGGAGAAGGACAAAGACAAGACCTTCTATCCCGACGCCAACCTCACCATGCGCGTCACCTACGGACAGGTGAAGGGTTTCCAGCCGGCGGACGGCACGGACTATGTCTATTACACCACGTTGGACGGCATCATGGAGAAGGAGAATCCCGATGTGTATGACTATCAGGTGCATCCGAAGCTGAAGGAGCTGTGGCAGAAGAAGGACTACGGCCGTTACGCCAACGAGAAGGGGCAGTTGCCGGTGGCTTTCATCGCCAGCAACCACACCACGGGCGGCAACTCCGGCAGCCCGGTCATCAACGGTTACGGCCAGCTCATCGGCACCAACTTCGACCGCGTGTGGGAAGGCACCATGAGCGACATCTGGTACGATGTGGACCGCTGCCGCAACATCAGCCTCGACGCCCGCTATTTCCTCTTCATCGTTGATAAATTCGCCGGCGCGAAGAACATCGTCGATGAAATTGATGTTATTGAATAATTAAATCCTTGAGCAGCCTCGAAGAGGCAAAACGCGCGATAGCGCAATTAACCCCACACAAGGCGAAGCGCAATGTGGGGCGGACCCTCAAAAAAACAGAGATGATTTCCTTCGAAGACATAGACAAACACTCGTGGTGGTACGACTTTTACATGAAGTACCTGTGTGCGGCGCACAACCATGTGTATTACCGCAACTTCTACATCGTGAACCGCGAGAACATCCCGCCGAAGGGGACGCCGACGTTCGTGATTGCCAACCACCAGAACGGCATGATGGACGCGATGGCGATCCTGCACACGATGTACAAGGACGGGCGGCAGCCGGTGTTCATCGCGCGGGGCGACATTTTCAAGAAGGATGCCGTGGCGCGGATCCTGCGGTTTCTGAAGATCCTGCCGGTCTATCGCAACCGTGACGGCGGCCGCGACGACATCAAGAAGGACTTGGCCATCTTCAACCGGGCGGCACGGGTGCTCAAGAAAGGCGGCACGCTGGTCATTTTCCCCGAGGCCGGGCACCAGCAGGGGCACTATATGTCCACTTTCAAGAAAGGGTTCAGCCGCATCGCCTTCGCCGCCGAAGAGCTGAACGACTTCCAGCTCGGGTTGCAGATACTTCCCCTCAACATCCACTATTCCAACTACTTCAACTTCCAGAGCGACCTGATGGTCACCTGCGGGAAGCCGTTCACTTTCGAAGAGTTCTTCGAGACCTACAAGACCGCGCCGAACCAGGCGTACCTCGCCCTCAACGAGAAGGCGCGGGCACGGGTCAAGGAGATGACCCCCGACATCGACATTCCCGAGTATTACAACGAGATAGAGGCGCTCACGCACATCATGAGCGAGCCGCTGCTCCGTCACAAGGGGCTGAGACCCCGTTTTCTGCCCAACCAGAAGGACGCCGCCATGACCATCATTGCCGCCATTCGGCAACTTCGCGACGAACAACCGGACGAGTTCACCGCGTTGATGGATGACACGCGCCAATACACGGGACTACTGCAGAAAACCGGGCTGCACCATTGGGTCGTCAACCGCCGGATTTCCTGGCCGAAGCTGATTCTCCGCATCTTCGTGATGCTGGTCACGCTGCCAATTTTCCTGTTCGGCTACCTCAACAATTTCGTGCCCGACTTCATCACGCAGCGGCTCACCAACCGCATCAAGGACAAGATGATGCATTCCACGTTCCAGTACGCCATCGGCACTCTCGCCGCTTTCCCGATATGGTACATCATCCTGTTGGTGACGGTCAGCCTGCTCACCCACCATTTCTGGATTGGGTTGGTTTACATTGTGTTAGCGGGTATTATCGGCATCCTCAACGCGAACTACAAACGTTCGTTACGCAAGTTGGGAACCACGTTCAAGGCGCTGCGCATGCGGGGCAGCGAGGTCTACAAGCGCCTCTGCGAGCTGAACACGCGGATTGTGGGGACGATGGAGGGGCTTCTGTACTAACGCGGACTGTTTCCAATCAAATTTTGAGGTGTATCGGTGTCAGCTCTTTCGAATCGAAGATTCCGCACGCTCAAACAAAACGCCCTCGTCGGAAGTCCCAACGAGGGCGTTTTGCTTTATTATCCAGAACGATTACAAGTTCTTCGCCTTAAGGACCTTGATCATATCGACGGTCATGGAGGCGAGGTCGTACTGCGGCTTGAAGCCCCACTCCTCGCGGGCGCAGTGGTCGTCCATCTGGTTCGGCCAGGAGTCGGCGATGGTCTGGCGCAGCTCGTCGTACTGGTACTCCATCTGGAAGTCGGGGATATGCTTCTTGATTTCGTTGAAGATCATCTCCGGCTCAAAGCTCATGGCCGTGATGTTGAAGGAGTTGCGGTGGATGAGCTTGCTCGGGTCGGCTTCCATGAGGTCCATGGCGGCTTTCAGGGCGTCGGGCATGTACATCATATCCATAAAGGTGCCTTTCGCGATGGGGCAGACGAACTTCTCGCCCTTCACGGCAGCGTAGTAGATTTCCACGGCGTAGTCGGTGGTGCCGCCGCCGGGGAGCGTCACGTTGGAGATGAGGCCCGGGAAGCGCACTGAGCGGGTATCCACGCCGAAGCGTTTGAAGTAGTAGTCGCTGAGCAACTCGCCGGTGACCTTGGTGACGCCGTAGATGGTCTTCGGACGCTGGATGGTGTCCTGCGGGGTCATATCGTGCGGGGTGTCGGGACCAAAGGCGCCGATGGAGCTGGGGGTGAAGAGGGAGCATCCCATCTCGCGGGAGACCTCCAAGCAGTTGATGAGCGCGCCCACGCCGACGTTCCAACCAAGCATCGGGTTAGCTTCGGCCTTCGCGGAAAGGATGGCGGCGAGGTTGTAGATCGCGTCGATGTTGTACTTTTTCACCGCGTCTGCGATGTCCTGCGCGTTGGTCGCGTCAATTTTGCACGACGGGCCGGCATCCGCCAAGTCACCCTTCAGGGGGTAAATCATATCGGCGGCAACCACGTTGTCGGTACCGTAAACTGCACGCAATGCGGGGGTTAACTCGGAACCAATCTGCCCGCAAGCTCCAATGACCAAAATCTTCTTCATTGTTATCTTATTTATTTGTGACTACAATATTTTTGAGCCGCAAAGATACACTTTTCAAAAATACTTGGAACAGCAAGGTCATTTTTTTGCATTACATTCCTCACTGGCCACCCTGGCCGCTGCCCTCACTGGCCGCGCCTTGGCGTGCCTGGTTCTCCAACTCCATCTTGCCGAAGCGCAGCGTGAAGCCCAACGCGACGGAACGCGAGTTGTACTTGTAGGTGCTGTGCGAAACCAAGTAGGGGCTGTCGTTGTTGCTACCCCACTTGTTCCAGTTGAAGATGTCGTTGGCGTTCAGATAGATGGAGAGTTTCTTGTCGAAGAAGTCGCAACGCAGACCCGCATTGAGGGTGTAATACGGCAGGCTCGTGCTGAACAGCGACAGCGAGGGCGAGCGATAGAATCCGGACACATTGATTTCCAAGCGTTTCCAAAGTTTCGCCCATACGCTGAGATTGAAGCTGTAGGTCCACTTGTCGGCTTTGTACAACTCATTGTTATACAGCGTTTCCAAGTTGGCATAATAGACGTTGGCGTAGAAGCGCATGTTGAACATGGCGTTGGGACGGAACATGGTGTTGAACTCCAATCCTGTGTTGGTGGATTTGCCGACGTTCACTGGGTAGTAATAGGGGACGAGTTCGCCGTAGAGCGGATGGTACGCGGGCACGGTGATGGAGGTGATGTCACGGTCTTTGGCACGGAAATAGAGGGTGAGTCCGACGGAGCCGTACTTAGCCCAGTACTTCTGCCACCCCGCCTCCAACGAATGCGTCAGGATGGAGAGCAGTTCCGGATTGCCGCTGCTGAAGGACTCCTCACCGAACTCGAGAAACCGCGTGAGCTGATCTGCTTCGGGGTTGGAACTGCGGAAGGTGTAGCTCAGACGGAAGTTGTGCATCGATTTGGTGCGGTATGACAGGTGCAACGAAGGACGCACGTGGAAGTAGTGTTTGCGGATGCCGAACGTGTCGGGCACGATGTCGGGATAGCGGATGGTGACGAGCTCGTGTTCCAAACGCACGCCCGGCTTGATGGTGAAATTGCCGAACTTGTGCTGCAGCGTGAAGAAGACCTGGTTCTGGAACGAAGGTGTACGGGCGTCGTAGCTGCGCATCGCGTCGTTCACCCACTCATCGCCGCGCAACGTATCCACGCGTGCGTAGTTCTTGCTGCGTTCCACCGCGCCGTAGTAGCCGACCGAGATCTCACCGTTCTCCGAATAGGGGCGGTTGTAGGTCAGCTCGGCGGACAAATCGAAGGCGCCGGCATCGTCTTGCGAGTTGCGGGTGCGGGTGTATTCCGTCGGGGAGAGGAATCGCTTCTCGAGCATACTGTTGGAGCCCCACCCCCAGAGACTGCCGTTCAAATCCACCGAGAGATTATGGCCTTTGTTGTCGAACTTGTGCTGGTAATACAGGGGATCAGCGATCTGTCCGGACGGGACTACAGAGATCCGTTGCAGATGGAGGAACTGGACATGGCGGGGCGGGAGAGAGTAGTGGCTTGGTTGACGGGCCGGGGTGACGCAATTTGCTCTAAAATTTCCTAGAGAAAAAACTTTGTAGTACCTTTGCGGTAATATGGACGATG
>ONQE01000047.1 GCA_900319925.1 uncultured Bacteroidales bacterium
GTGACAAGTTCATCACCGAGATTTCCGATGGTATCCGCGAACTGTTGCGGCAGCACATCGAAATCGTCTCCTCTACGGTCAGCACCGGCCAGGGCAATATGGGCGGACAATCGACGGTCGATATAGAGCTCTACTGTTACGACTTCAACACCACCGACCAGTTCGCCGCCGACCTCGCTGCCCGTATGCGGCAGGTGGAGGGCTGCTCCGAGGTGGTAATCAGCCGTGACGAGTACACACCCGAGTTGGAAGTCGTCTTCGACCGCCAGAAGTTAGCCGAGAACGGGCTCAACTCCACGACGGCGGCCGGATACGTGCGCAACCGCTTCAATGGCTACACGGCATCGCAGTTCCGTGAAGACGGTGACGAGTACAACATCCGTGTGCGTTACGCCCCCGAGTTCCGTAACGACATCCATGCTATCGAGAACATCCTGATGTACAACAATATGGGCCAGGGTATCCGTGTGGGTGATGTGGCTACGGTGGAGGAGACCTTCACCCCGCCGACCATCGTCCGTAAGGACCGTGAGCGTATGGTCAAAGTCTCCTGTGTGGTGGCCAAGGGCGCCGCGTTGAGCGAACTGGTGGAATCCGCGCAGCACGAGCTCGACCAGATGGATATCCCCTCCACGTTGGACTACAAAATCGGCGGTACGTGGGAAGACCAGCAGGATGCTTTCGGCGACATGTTCATGCTGATGGCGCTGATCATCATCCTCGTCTATGTGGTGATGGCCGCCCAGTTCGAGTCGTTCACCTACCCGTTCGTCATCATGCTCTCCATCCTCTTCGCCCTCACCGGCGTGTTGATCGGCTTGGCCGTCACCCGCACGGCGTTGGGTATCATGGCGTTGATCGGCTTGATGATGTTGATCGGTATTGTGGTGAAGAACGGTATCGTGCTTATCGACTACACCAGCTTGTGTGTCGAGCGCGGCATGACCATCAAGGACGCTGTCGTCGCCGGCGGCCGTTCCCGTCTGCGCCCGATCTTGATGACCACCTTGACCACGGTGCTCGGTATGATCCCGTTGGCCGTTGACAAGGGTGAGGGTGCCGAGATGTGGAACTCCATGGGTATGGTCGTGGCCTGGGGTCTGACCTTCTCCACCATGGTGACGTTGATCCTCATCCCGATCATCTACAGTAAGTTCGCCGAGTGGAACGCCCGTGGCGCCGCCCGCCGCCGTGCCCGCCGCGAACGCAACAAAGCATTAGGTGTCAACGAGGTGTAGTTAGCAGTTAGCAGTTAGTAGTTAGTAGTTAGTAGTTAGTAGTTAGCAGTTGGACGAAAAAGTCTCGGTCGAAGAACATTCCCCTTCTATTTTAGAAGGGGTGCCCGAAGGGCGGGGTAGTAATATAAAACACATTCCTTAAGCAGCCCCGAAGGGGCAAGAGCTCGGTAGAGCTAATAACCCCACACAAGGCGAAGCCGCAGTGTGGGGTAGGCAGAAACAATTAAACAAATAGATACGAAAAAATGAAAGCAGTCTTCATATCCCTATACCAGGCCTTCTACGATGAGGTCATGGAAATTTTAGACAAGAACGAGATCCGCGGGTTCACCTTCTGGAACGAGGTGCAGGGCCGCGGCAGCCACGACGGGGAACCGCACTACGGCACCCACGCCTGGCCGACGTTGAACTCCGCCGTGCTGGCCTTCGTGCCGGACGAGAAGGTGAAGCCGTTGCTCCACGACATCCACGAGCTGGACGTGTCCGCACCGCAGCAGGGCTTGCGCGCCTTCGTGCTGAATGCCGAGGAGGTGACGGACAAGGACCTGTAGAAACGCGCCATGGCACGTCTCTACGGCATACCCTTATGTCCAACATATATTTATAGAATCTCATACTTATGAAAAAGACCGTGTTTGTCAGCCTCCTGCTGGCAGTTGTCCTATTTGGCAACCTCTCCGCCCAAATCCAACACTTCACCTGGCAGGGCACCGAACGCGAGTATCTCGTGCGCACGCCGGCGAGTCACGACGGCACGCTGCCGGTCCTTTTCTTCCTGCATGGTCTGACCGACAACATCACCCACTGCGACCAGGAGTACAACTTCCAACAGATGGCCGAGGAATTCGGTTGGGCGATTGTCGCGCCGCAGGCTCTCAATCAAGGTATAGGCACGATGTGGAACGCCGGACTGACCCCAAGCAGTATCGACGATGCCGGCTTCCTGTTAGCCCTCCTCGACTCACTGACTGTCCAGTATCAGTTGGATCCCGACAGCGTCTTCTTCACCGGTTTCTCAATGGGCGGCTTCATGATCCACCGCATGGCCATTGAGCACGGCGATCGCATCACCGCGTGCGTACCCGTCAGCGGATTGATTGTCAATGGGCTGTCCTCGCAGACACCGGTCGCGCCGGTGCGACTGCTCCACATCCACGGCACAAGTGACCCCGTGGTGGGCTATAACGGAAACTCCTCCGCGTTCGGCATGACGCTCGGTCTCGGGGTGGAAGCCATCATGGACTATTGGCAGAATGCCAACGGCTGCAGCGGGGAGCCGACAATCGACACACTCCCCGACCTCAAGAACGACGGCTTGCGTTTCATCCGCTACACCTACAACTGCGGCACTGACCTTCAGCACCTGAAAGTGCTGGGCGGAAACCATACGTGGTACGACAATGTCAATCAATACGATGTTGACTACAAGAATATTATCTACGATTTCTTCAAAGGCAATAGTGCTACCTCCAGTGTCCCCGACCGCAAGACCGGACAGCTACAGGTTTGGCCGAACCCCACGAACGGCATCGTCAATATTCAATTCACTAATCACAATTCACCCATCACAGAGATTAAGGTTTACGATGTGTATGGGAAATTGGTGGATGTGCTGGAGACGTGCCATGGCGCATTCCTACAAACCGTGCAAATCGACCTCTCCCGTTACCCCGACGGCATCTATTTTTTGCGGGCGAGCAACGGCGCGATGACGAAGGTGGTGAAACAATAATACTTTCATGGTGTTGTTGAAAAAGCGTGCTGATGGCACGCTTTTTTTTGCCCTCTATCCATTGGCTTCCATTTTTTTCCATAAGATGCCGAATAAGATGCGGTGTTTGTATGCCGGATTTCCATAACCTGCATATAGTTATTGATAATCAACAAATTAACGAACATATTAACGGTAAGTGTTATTTGTCTGGTTATCAGTATATTCTGTATAATGTTAATACCTGTTCATAACTTTTTTCCATTTACTTCCATGCTGAAAATCAGTAAGATATATCTTCTTTTTAACAACAAGAGTTAAATAACTGCAAGTCTGTGGAAATTAGTTGCAGAAAAATTATATTTTTGTCGCTCGAAAATTGGCAATAAAGTAGAACCATAATGGCAATAGGATACGGATATTGGGAAGTCTCGATAGAGAAGAGCGGACGGCTGAAGCTGCCCACGGCGCTTCTGCGTGCTCTTCCGGAGGACAACCGCTCCACGTTCTATGTCACCCACGGTTTCGGCAGTTACATCACGCTTTGGTCGGAAGAGGCTTATCAAAAGCAGATGGACTACATGAACTCTCTCGACCGCAACCTTATGCGTGTGAAACTCTACCGCAACGCCTTTCTGCGCAACACCGCCCAGGTGGAGTGCGATGCCCAGCACCGTATAGTCATCCCCAAACCGATGATGGAGATGTACGCTATCGACAAGGAGCTGGTTCTGGTGCTCGACAACGGGCAGATTGAGATGTGGAACAGCGCGAAATACCACGAGCAGTTCGACATGAGCCCAGAGGAACTCGGAAAACTCAACGAGGATATGCACCTCGGTCACTTTTTAGCGGAGAAGGAGGGCGCAGATGGAATATCATAACCCCGTACTCCTTCAACTTTCAGTAGATAATATGGTTACCGATTCTTGCGGAACGTATGTGGACGTCACCTACGGCGGTGGCGGCCATTCCCGCGATATCCTCCGCAGGCTGACCTCCGGCCGTCTCGTCGCCTTCGACCAGGATTCCGACGCGCAGGCCAATCTCGTGGAGGACGAGCGCTTTACGTTCGTGCCCTCCAACTTCAAGAACCTCACCCGTTTCCTGAAGTACCATCAGGCTTATCCGGTGGACGGCATCTTGGCCGACTTGGGCGTTTCGTCGCACCAATTCGACACACCCGAGCGCGGATTTTCCTACCGCGAGGACGGCCAGTTGGACATGCGGATGAACACCAATACCGGAAAGTCGGCGCAAGACATTGTCAACCAGTATGATGAACAAGCCCTGAGCCAGGTTTTCTACCGCTACGGCGAACTGTCTGACGGCCGGGCGCTGGCCCGCCGCATCGTCAAGGCGCGGCAGGAGCGTCCCATCACCACTACGCAGGAACTCGTTGAGGTGCTGAAGCCTTCGCTGCCCCGCGGACGCGAGAACAAGTCGCTCTCCCGCATCTTCCAAGCCCTCCGCATCGAGGTGAACCAGGAGATGGAAGCGCTGGAGGCTTTCCTGTCGCAAACCGTTGATGCTCTGAAGGTCGGTGGCCGTCTCGTGGTCATCTCCTACCATTCGTTGGAAGACCGCCTGGTGAAGAACTTCATGCGCGCCGGGAATTTCAGCGGCGAAGTGGAGAAGGACTTCTACGGCAACCCGCTGACCCCGTTCAAGCTGGTCACGAGAAAGGCCATAGTGCCTGATGATGAAGAAATTAACCTGAATCCCCGCGCCCGCAGCGCCAAACTGCGCGTCGCGGAGAAGATAAACCCCGTCAGCCATGGAAACAACATCTAAGACAAACAGGGAACAGCGGACGGAGAAGAGCGGTTTCAGTCGCTTTTTCTCGAACATCTTCGGTGGCGAGATTCTCGCGAACCGCAAGATGCGCCCGTGGTATTTCTATTTCCTCTTCGTGCTGCTCTTGGTGGTGGCCTTGGTGGTCAGCGAACAGCAAATCCGTGCCAAAGAGAAGGAAATCATTGAGTTAGAGAATACGTACAAACTGGAAATCAGCCGCTTGAAGGCAAACAACCAGTTCATCCCCTACGAGAAGAACAAGATTCTGATCCAGAAGATGCAGGAGAAGGGGTATATCACCGATGAGAAACAGTGCTTTACGGTGAAAGAGACACCGAAACCGGTGGAGAAACGCCGTTGGTTCAAGAGAAAGGAGCGCAGACATGAGGACAAATAACAAACAGGAAGTATCCGCCTCCACGCAGCGGCGCATGACCGTCGTCTATCTGCTGACCATCCTGCTGGGCCTCGCCTGTCTGGTCAAAATCCTCTATCTCTCCATCGCCGAGCGCGCCATCGCCTCCGGCACCTCCGACAAGTGCGTGGACACGACCAAGGACGGCTGGGAGGATCTGGAAACTGACGATACCTACTGCTACGTCAAGGAGAACACCCTGCGGCCCGTCCGCGGTGAGATCTACGATGAGAACGGCCGCGTGCTGGTGGCCAACTTCACCGTTTTCGAGGTCGCCTTCGACGGCAAGGGGTTCGCCAAGGAGTATGCCGACACGCTGAAGAAGAACCCGAAAGCATACGACGAGATTTTCCGGCAACTCGCCGACGATTTCTACGCCCAGTTCAAGGACCGCTATCCGAAATATGACGCCGACTACTATTACAATTTCTTCACGCACAACATCCAAAAGAAGCACTATGCGACCCTCTTCTTCGTGAAAGAGTGGGACGACAGAACTTGGGTGACGGGTGTGGACACGGCTTTCGTCAAGAACAGACCCTATCTGTACAAGGAGGTGTTCAGCGAGAAGAGCGGCGATTCCATCCGGCGCAGAGTGGTGCATACGCACTTCAACTTCGTGCCCGCCAACGTGCGCGTCAACCCTTACGGGGAGATGGCCAAACGCACGCTCGGCGCGGAAACCCCCGCCCACCAGTACGGCCTGGAACATTCGATGAACGACATCCTGGCCGGCGTGGAGGGCAGTAAGAAATACCTCGAACTCAACCACGCCAAAGTGCCGCTCCGCGACCGACTGGATCCTTCGGACGGCTACAACATCCATACCACCATCAAGCTGGAGGTCCAGCATGCGGTGCACAACGAGCTGCAGCGCAAGCTTTCGGAGCTGGGAGCAGAATGGGGTTGCGCTATCGTGATGGAGACCAAGACCGGCGAGATCAAGGCCATCTCCAATCTGCGCCGCGCCTCCGCCGACGCCTCCTACTACAACGAGAGCATGGAGTACGCCCTCAACGCCAAGGTCGAGCCGGGCTCCACCTTCAAGCTCGCCTCCCTGCTGGCCTACCTTGAGAAGACCCCCGACGACACGGTGGGCCGCTACACGATTTACGACTACACGTTCGATTTCCCGACGAAGTCCGGGAAGGTAAAGCGATACCGGAAAGTTGACCATGCCTACACTCCCGTTGACGTGTCGGCGCTCGAGGTCTTCAAGCGTTCGTCGAATGTCGGCATCGCCCAGATGGTGTTCGAGAAATACGGGAAACGCGGCTTCAACAACTATCTCGCGCAACTCAAGAAGTTCGGTTTGCTGGACACCATCCACAGCCAGCTCGGCGACCTGCTGCCGGCACGCATCCGGGACGGCTCCAACGACTTCAACACCTACTACGCCACCACCTTCGGCGCCGGATTCAACATCCCGATCATCCGCACGCTCGTTTACTACAACGCCATCGCCAACGACGGCAAGATGATGGCGCCGCTGTTCGTGCGTTACGTCACGAACACCTACGACACCATCCAGCGGTTCGAGCCGGAAGTGCTGATGGACTCCATCGCCTCGGCCTCCACGGTGAGAAAGGCCCGCTACTACCTGGAGCAGGTGGTGTGGGGACAGGGTGGCACCGCCTACCGCTACCGCGACGAGAACTGCATGTTCGCCGGCAAGACGGGCACCCGCGACATCTGGGACGAACAGATGCACTGCTATCGCAAGGACATCAACGCGGTGTCGTTCTGCGGCTACTTCCCGATGGACCACCCCCAGTACACCGTCATCGTCTATATCTACGGCGTTCCGCAGATGAGCAGCGTGGCGGTGGACGCCTTCGGCCGTATCGCCCGCAGCATCATGAACAGCTCGAACTACAGCGCGACTCGCAAGGCCTCCGACTCGCCGTTCACCCCGCTGGGCCGTACCGCCCCCATCCAGAAGAAATACTTCAACACGCTACTCAGCGGTCTGGGCTATGACACCGTGGACTATGAGACGGATGCAACCTACCTGCGTGTGGACCAGACTGATACGAACCGCCACGTTACTGCCCGCGCCCTGCCGCTCAGCCAATACCAGAAGATGCCCGACGTGCGCGGGATGCTGGCCTCCGACGCCGTCACCGAACTCATCCGCGCCGGCTACCAGGTCCGCATCAACGGCCGCGGCCGCGTCAAATCCCAAGTGCTCGACGACAAAACCCATACGGTCAGATTATACCTCGACCCATGACAACCTGACGTGCCCACCACGTCCCTCCAAAAACCAAAACCAACCCCAAAACCCCTTAAACCTTAACCCCTTAAACCTTAACTCCTAACCCTTAACCCTTAACCCTTAACCCTTAAACCCTAAACCTTAACCCTTAAACCTTAACCTATAACCCTTGCAAGAGACAATGAAACCATTAGATATACTGCTGAAGTCGTTGCGGACCTACACGCTGACAGGGACTCCGGAATTGAACATCACGGAGATCCTGTTCGACTCGCGTGCCGTCTCCGCACAGCCTGACGGTTCCACGCAACTGTATGTGGCACAGCGGGGTACGCAGACCGACGGGCATAAGTACATCGCCTCCGCCATCAAGCAGGGCTGCCGTGCCGTGGTGTGCGAAGAGTTGCCCGAGACGTTGGCCGACGGGGTCTGCTACATCAAGGTGGCCGACAGCTCCGTGGCCCTCGGAATGCTCGCCGACGCCTTCTACGGACACCCGAGCCGCAAGCTGAAACTGGTCGGCATCACCGGAACGAACGGCAAGACCACCACCGTGACCCTGCTGCACCGGCTCTTCATGAATGCCGGTCATCCGACGGGACTCATCTCCACCATCGTGAACAAGATCGGCAACGAGGAGGTCCCGACAAACCATACCACTCCCGACGCGGTGGAACTCAACCGCTTGCTGGCCAAGATGGTGGAGGAGGGCTGCGAGTACTGCTTCATGGAGGTGAGCTCGCACGCGCTGTGTCAGCACCGCGTCACCGGGCTCCGTTTCGCGGGCGCCCTCTTCAGCAACATCACCCACGACCACCTCGACTTCCACAAGACCTTCGCCAACTACATCGCCGCGAAGAAATCCTTCTTCGACAAGCTGCCCAAGTCCGCCTTCGCGCTCACCAACATCGACGACAAGAACGGTCGCGTGATGGTGCAGAACTGCAAGGCCGCCATCCACACCTACAGCCTGCGCACTGCCGCCGACTTCAGGGGGGTGGTGATGGAGAACGCCTTCACAGGCTTGCATCTCCGCGTCAACGGCCATGAGGTCTATTTCAAACTGTGCGGCAAGTTCAATGCCTACAACCTGTTGGCGATTTACGGCGCCGCCGTGCTGCTCGGGATGGACGAGATGGAGGCCCTGACGCTGATGAGCGGTCTCGACAGTGCCGCCGGCCGTTTCCAGATGATGCGCACTGACGAAGGCGCTACCGCCATCGTGGATTATGCGCACACACCCGACGCGCTCGAGAACGTGCTGAAGACCATCCGCGACATTGTGGGCAAAGACGCCGAGGTGCTCACCGTGGTGGGCTGTGGCGGCGACCGTGATGCCCTGAAACGACCGGAGATGGCGGAGATAGCCTGCAAGTACAGCTCCAAGGTCATCCTCACATCCGACAACCCGCGTACGGAAGATCCCCAAGCCATCCTCGACGACATGCTCAAGGGCGTGCCCGCCGCGAAGTCCAAGCAGGTGGTCGTCATCGAGAACCGTCGCGAGGCCATCAAGACCGCCTGCATGATGCTACAGCCGAAGGGCGTGCTGTTGGTGGCCGGCAAGGGACACGAGAACTATCAGGAAATCAATCACGTGAAACACCATTTCGACGATACCGAGGAAATCAAGAATTGTCTTAACATTCAGTAAACCAGTAAGCTATGCTATATTATCTCTTTTCTTGGATGCACACGAAACGATACCCCGGCGCGGGTGTCTTCCAATATATCTCCTTCCGTTCCGCCGCGGCGTTTGTCCTGGCGCTCCTCATTGCCATATTCTTCGGTAAATACTTCATCAAGTTCTTGAGACGGAAACAGATAGGGGAGAGCGTGCGTGAGTTGGGCCTGGCGGGTCAGAGCGAGAAGGCCGGTACCCCCACGATGGGCGGCCTCATCATCATCGCAGCCATTCTGGTCCCGGTGCTGCTGCTGTGCGAGTTGCGCAACATCTACGTGATCCTGATGCTTTTCACCACAGTGTGGTTGGGCTTCTTAGGCGGAATGGACGACTACATCAAAGTCTTCAAGAAGAACAAGGAGGGCCTCTCCCCGCGTAAGAAACTGCTGGGTCAGATCCTGCTCGGTCTGGTGGTCGGCGCGGTGATGTACTTCCATCCTGCCGCCGTCATCTGCGAGAAAAGCGTGCAGAAGCATCAGCCCACGCAGATAACCTCCAGCGAAATCCTGCAGGTCGAGAACCAGGCGAACGCGCACACGCCGAGACTTTTCGACGAGCCGCATCACTCCTCCAAGACCACCATCCCCTTCGTGAAGAGCCACGAGCTGGACTACTCCGTGCTGACCCGCTGGTTGGGTGACGAGACCGGGAAGTGGTCGTTCCTCTTCTTCATCCCAATCATCGTCTTCATCATCGCGGCGGTCTCCAACGGCGCCAACCTCACCGACGGTCTCGACGGCTTGGCGACAGGCGTCACAGCCTCGGTGGCCGTGGGTATCGCCTTGCTGGCCTACGTGTCGGGCAACGTCATCTTCGCCAACTATCTGGACATTATGTATATACCCAATATCGGCGAGCTGGTGATATTCATCTCCGCCGTCATCGGGGCGTGCATCGGCTTCTACTGGTGGAACTGCTACCCGGCCCAGGTCTTCATGGGCGACACCGGCAGCCTCACCCTCGGCGGCATCGTGGCCGTCTCCTGCATCATCATCCGCAAAGAGCTGCTGATTCCGATCCTCTGCGGCATCTATCTCGCCCAGTCCGTGTCGGTCATCATGCAGGTCTCCTACTTCAAATACACCAAAAAGCGCTACGGCGAGGGCCGCCGCATCTTCCTGATGGCCCCCCTGCACCACCATTTCCAGAAGAAGGGACTCCATGAGTCGAAGATCGTGCAACGCTTCATCGTCATCAGCATGCTCCTCGCCGTCCTCACCCTCGCCACCCTGAAGATCCGATAACTTGTGACTTGTGACTTGTGACTTGTGACTTGTGACTTATGACTTGTGACTTATGACTTGTGACTTATGACTTATGACTTATGACTTATGACTTATGACTAAACCCATAACCCTTAACCTCTAAACCTTAAACCTTACCCCCTAACCCTTAAACCCTAAACCTTAACCCTTAAACCTTAACCCTTAACCCTTAACCCAAACCAAAACCTATATGACAAGGAAAACCAATAGCTTCCGCTTGTTCGAGCAAGCCAAAGAGACCTCTAACCCGCGTGTGGGGACGTTGTCGGAGCAGCTTATCCGGCTTCGTCAGAAAAATATTGCCGAATCGTTGTCCGACTTTGAGGGCAGTGCCCATAAGCTGGAGCATGTGAAGAGCTTCGCCGGTGTGGACTTCATCGACGACGCCCGCTCCACCAACGCCAATTCCGTGTGGTATTCGCTGCAGTCCATGACCAAGCCCACGGTGTGGATCACCAACATCGACTCCCCGGACATCCTCAGCGACGACATCCTGAACGAGGCCAAGAAGAAAGTCAAGGAGGTCGTGCTCCAGGGGGTGTACAACATCGATGTTTACCAGAAGATCGCCGAGCTGGGCATCCCGGTGATGATGACGATGAGCATGGAGGATGCCGTGAACCACGCGTTCTACTCCTGCCAACGCGGCGACACCGTGCTGTACGCGCCGGGCATCCACGGCAACAGCCAGATCACCTACCGTGACCGCGGCGACCGTTTCAAAGCTTCCGTTGCACAACTGTAAACCCTTCAGTCATGGAAACCGGCGCCATAACACCTAAAGTGCCTTTCTGGAAGCTGAGCAACTTGAAGGCGGACAAGGTGATCCTGATCCTTGTGCTGTTCCTCTCGGCCGTTTCGGTCGTGATGGTGTACAGTATGCGCGGCGAGGTGGTCTTGCAACATCTCAAGCATCTGCTGTTCGGCTATCTCGGCATGTTCGCGGTGTACAAGGTTGACTACCGCAAGATCGGCGTGGCGGCCCCGGCCATTCTCCTTTTCGCCATCGTCCTTATGGTGCTCACCATGTTGTCGCAGGCCGTGCGCGGCATCACCATTCTGGGACGCGATGTGCAGACCTTCTACGTCATCGGTTTCCTGCTCATCTTCTATATCGCCCATTATATCGCCAAGCAATACCATGTCAACGGGGAGATCTCCTCTTCGAATGCGCGGATTCTCTTTGCGCTGCTGGGCGTCTTCTGCGCCTGTATCGCCACGATGAACATGTCCACGGCCATCATCCTCTTCATGACGGGCCTGGTGCTCTTCTTCGTGGGCGGCTTCAAGCTGAAGGATTTGGGATGGATGGTCGGCTTGGTCTCCATCCTGTTGGTTATAGCCGTGATTGTGGCGGTGAACCTCAGCGACGCGAAGCAGGCCAAGTTCGGACGTATGGGTACCTTCATCAACCGTTTGGAGTACTATATCACGAAAGACAACACCGACGGCTACGGCGACCAGATGATTCTGGCGCGGGCGGCCATCGCGCGCTCGGGCTTCGCACCGGCGGGACCCGGCAAGGGCGTCATCAAGAACCGGCTGCCCGAGAAGGAGACCGACTACGCCTACGCCTCCCTGTTCGAGGAGACCGGCATCGTGGTGGGCGTCGCCATCCTCTTCGCCTACCTTATCTTCTTCTACCGCTCCAGGAAGATCGCCAAAGAGGCCACCGGCGCTTTCGGGCGCCTGCTGGCATTCGGCATCGGCTTCTGGATCACCTGCCAAGCCCTCGTGCACATCGGCGTCAACTGCGAGCTGCTGCCCACCACCGGCCAGACCCTGCCCTTCGTCAGCAGCGGCGGCGCCTCCCTCTTCGTCACCGGCTGCGCTGTCGGCATGCTCCTCAACATCGGGAAAGTCTCCGCCGAGGAGAACGAAAAGGAAGACCCGATGGCGTTACTGCGACGTGGTTGAGGGGTGTATTGCACCACGCTGATGAACCTGTTCCGCGCCCCCTTCCCCCTAACTCTCAACTCTCAACTCTTAACTCTTAACCCTCAACCCTCAACTCTCAACTCTCAACTCTTAACTCTCAACCCCTAACCCTTAAACCATAACCCTTAAACCTTAAACCATAACCCATCCCCCCCTCCCTTGATACAAATAAACAAACTGTCGGTAAATTTCACGGGAGACTTCCTCTTCAAGGATGTCTCGTTCGTGGCGGGCGACAAAGACCGCATCGGTCTGGTGGGCCACAACGGCGCGGGCAAATCCACGCTGCTCAAGATCATCAACCGCGACCTGGAGCCCGCCTCCGGCACGATGGTCATCACCTCCGGGCATCGCGTGGGCTACCTGCCGCAGGAACTCGCCGGCAACTCCCCGCTCTCCGTGTGGGACGAGGCCGTCTCCGCCTTCTCCGAAATCCAGGATATGGAACGCAAGATGCAGCGCATCTCCAACGAGCTCGCCGAACGCACGGACTACGAATCCGACGCCTACGCGCAGCTTACCCAGCAGCTCTCCGACCTTAACGACCGCTACCAACATCTCGGCGGCAACACGATGGAGGCCGAGACCGAGAAGGTGCTCGCGGGTATGGGCTTCCTGCGCGAGGAGTTCCACCTCCCGATGTCCTCCTTCAGCAACGGCTGGCAGATGCGCGTCTGCCTCGCCAAAATCCTCCTCCAGAAACCCGAGATCATCCTCCTCGACGAGCCTACCAACCACCTCGACATCGAGTCTATCCAGTGGCTGGAAGACTACCTGGCCAACTACGACGGCTGCGTCATTCTCGTCTCCCACGACCGCGCCTTCCTCGACCGCGTCACCAACCGCACCATCGAAATCACCCTTGGCAACATCCAAGACTACAAGTGCAGCTACTCGCAATATGTGGAGCAACGGCTGGAACGCATTGAGAGCCAGCAGTCCGCGTACGAGAACCAGCAGCAGCAGATAGCGCAGATCGAGCGCTTCATCGAGCGGTTCCGCTACAAGGCCACCAAGGCACGGCAGGTGCAGAGCCGTATCAAGATGCTGGAGAAGATGGACCGCATCGCCGTCGATGAGTACGACAGCAGCTCCATCTCGTTCAAGTTCCCGCCCGCGCCCCATTCCGGGCTCGTGGTGGTGGAGAGCAAAGACCTGAGTCTCGGCTACGACACCAAGCCGGGCGTCCTCAAGGGCGTCGATTTCCGCTTAGAGCGCGGTGAACGCGTGGCCTTCGTCGGGCGCAACGGCGAAGGCAAATCCACGATGGTGAAGGCCATCGTCGGTTCACTGCCCCCCGAAAGCGGACAACTGCAGCTTGGCTACCAGGTGGTGGTCGGCTACTACGCCCAGAACCAGGCACAGCTGCTGGACCCCAACAAGACGGTCTTCGAGACCATCGACGATGTGGCCGTGGGCGACATCCGGCCCAAAATCCGCACCATCCTCGGCAGCTTCCTCTTCGACACGGAAGACGCCGAGAAGAAGGTGCGCGTGCTCTCCGGCGGCGAGAAGGCACGGCTGGCATTGGCGAAACTGCTGCTCTCGCCCTTCAACCTGCTCATCCTCGACGAGCCCACCAACCACCTCGACATGCCCTCCAAGGACGTGCTCAAGAACGCCCTGCTCCAGTACGAGGGCAGCCTCATCCTCGTCTCCCACGACCGTGACTTCCTCCAAGGGCTCACCTCCAAAGTCTATGAGTTCAAGAACCACAAGATGACCGCCTTCACCGGCGATGTCTATGACTTCCTCGCCCAACGCAAGATGGAGACCCTCAACGAGCTGCAGAGTCGGAACGTCACCTCGGGCAGTACTGGCGGCGAGAAAGTCTCCAGCAACAAGGCGCAGTGGGAGCATAAGAAGCGGCGCGAGTCCGACGACCGCAAGCGCAAGAACCGCCTGCGCAAGCTGGAAGACGAGCTGGAACTGCTCCAACGCCTGCTCGCCGACACCGAGGAGCGGCTCGCCAACCCCGAGGGCAACGCCGACGCCATCGCCTCCGGCGAACTCTACAAAGCCTACGAATCCATCAAGACCCAGATCGAAGAGAAAGAGATGGAGTGGCTGGAATTGAGCGAGTGAGTCGGATGTTGGCAGTGTCACAAGTCACAAATCACAAGTCACAAATCACAAATCACAAATCACAAGTCACAAATCACAAGTCACAAGTCACAAATCACAATTCACAAGTCACAAATCACAAATCACAAGTCACACGAATGAATAGTACCAAACGGATACAGTTTCTCCCCCATCTGCTGCCGCTGCTCGTCATTGCGGCGGTGGCGCTCTGTATCGGGGTGCGGCATCTCAACGAGCCGCCGGGCTACATCCACGCCTGGGCGCAGTCCGACAACTACTCCTTGGCACTGGGCTTCCGCCATAACCACGGCGACTTCTTCCATCCGCAGACGCTCATCTACAACAAACAGCAGTACGGTTTCGACGACCCCGAATCCTTGGTGACGGGCTGCGACCTGCCCCTGCACCACTGGCTGGTCGCGGTGCTGATGGGAATCACCAACAGCACGCAGCCCTGGGTGTTCCGCGGTCTCACGTTGGCGGTCGCCATCCTCGGGCTCTGGGCGCTCTACCTGCTGGCGTTTGCGCTGACCCGCTCGCCCGCGAAGTCGCTGCTCGTCGCCACGGTGACGGCTACCGCGCCCTCGTTCGCCTACTACAGCTCCTC
>ONQE01000037.1 GCA_900319925.1 uncultured Bacteroidales bacterium
CGTTCTCTCGCATCAAACTGAAGGTGTTGTCCTCGTCGGGCATACCCACGGAGTAGTTGATGGATTTGATCTCGTTCGGATATTTCTCCCGGATCTCCTTCACAATCTGGTCGCCCAACGCCTTGGTGGTCTCTACGCGGGTACCCTGCGGCAACTTCACGGTGACGCTCAGACGGGCGTTATCCTGTGTCGGGAAGAACTCCGTGGGAATCACCAACAGCAGCGAAAGGCTGGCCAGGAAGATGACGGAGGCAAGACCCACGACCGTTTTCCGGTGGTTGACGCACCAGCGGAGCACCTTGGCGTAACCTTCGTCCAAACGGATGAGGAATCGCTCGATAGGACCATACACTTTGGCAAACCATTTGCTCTTTTTCGGATTCTTCTTCAGCAAGAGGGAACAGAGCATCGGGGTCAGCGTCATAGCGGCCGCCAAGGAGACGGCAATCACGATAGTGACAATCCATCCCAACTGTTTGAAGAGCACGCCGGCCATACCGGTAAGGAAGGTCAGCGGCAAGAACACGGCGATAATCACCAAGGTGGAAGCGATAATGGAGAGGGACACCTCACTGGTGGCGAACACGGCCGCCGCCTTGGGCTTCGACCCTCGCTCGATATGCGTGGTGATGTTCTCCAACACCACGATGGAGTCATCGACTACCAGACCGATAGCGATGGATATAGATGACAACGAAATGATATTCAGTGTATTGCCCGTAGCCAGCAAGTAGATGAACGCCGCTATCAAGGAGACGGGCACCACAAGGGCGATGATGATGGTGGCGCGCCATCTTCCCAAGAAGAAGAGCACCACAATGACCACCAACAGCAAGATGATGAGGATGGTTTCCTCCAAACTGTCGATGGTGTTGGTGATGTTGTCGGAGTTATCGACCAGCACGTTCAACTTCACGTCGGCAGGCAGGGAACGCTGAATCTCAGGCAGTTCCTTCAGCACCTTCTTACAGATCTGCACCGTATTGGCACCAGTCTGCTTTTGGATGATGACCATGGCGCCGCGTTCACCATCGGTGTAGGACTCTTGCATACGTTCCTGCAGGGTGTCGCGCACCACAGCCACGTCCCTCAGATAGACGTTTTTGTTGGCATAGCTGCCGACCACGACGTCTTCCATCTCATCCGCGCTGTTGAACTCGCCATCCACGCGCATGGAGTAGGTCTTGGAACCTACGTCCATGATACCGAGGGAAACGTTGCGGTTCTCCGCACCGAGGATCTGGGCGATAGTCTCGATGGTGAGGTTGTAACTCTCCAACTTGTAGGGGTCGCAATAGACCTGGATTTCGCGTTGCGGGGCGCCGGCGATGGAGACTGCACCCACACCGCTGACACGTGACAACGGGGAGGAAACCTTGTCGTCCAAGATCTTGTACAACGCCTGCGTGCTCTGTCCCGACTGCACCGACAGCATCATGATGGGCATGTCGTCGGCGCTGAACTTGAACAGGTAGGGCTGGTTAGCACCGTCGGGCAAGGCCGACTTCACCATATCCAATTTGTCGCGCACATCGTTGGTTTTCTGTTCGATATCCACACCGTACTCGAACTCCAAATAGACGATGGAGTAGTTCTCCTTGGAGTTGGAGGTGATGTGTTTGAGGTCGCTCAAGGTGTTGAGCACGTTCTCGATGGGTTTGGACACGTTGTCCTCGATGTCTTCCGCGCTGGCGCCGCCATATACGGTGAGCACCATAATGGTGTTGCTGTCCATGTGGGGGAAGAGGTCCACCGGCAGCTTGGCCAGGGAGAAGATGCCGATGATGATGACGGCAATGTAAATCAACCCTGTCATGATGGGTCTCGCGACCGCTTTCTGGTATATGCTCATAATTCTTTCTTGTCTGTTCCATTTTCAGGGGTGGCGGTGCTCGTTCCTCACGCCTTGCCCCTGGCTACCGAGCTCTTGCCCCTACGGGGCGGCTCAATGATTTATTTTCTTATTGCCTGTTGCCTATTTTTTCTCGACATTCACTTCCAGCCCGTCTTTCAGACGTGCGAGACCCGTGGTGGCCACCATGTCGCCGTCCTGAACGTTGCCGGAGAGCAGCTCGTAGGATTTGTCCAAGTGGCGGCCGACCTCCACCTGGTTGAAGGAGACCTTACCGTCCTTATAGACATAGACGTACCGGTTGCCGGAGCCTTGCTGACGGAAGATGGCTTCGTCGGGAACGACCACATGCTTCTCCGTGCCGAAGTTGATGGTCACACGGGCGTACATGCCCGGGCGCAC
Source organism: uncultured Bacteroidales bacterium (assembly GCA_900319925.1). Classification (GTDB taxonomy): domain Bacteria; phylum Bacteroidota; class Bacteroidia; order Bacteroidales; family WCHB1-69; genus F23-D06. Next base: position 2,255 of record ONQE01000037.1, read on the forward strand.
GCGGCTGTCGGTGTTGGCTAACTGCACCTCCACGGGGAAGGTGTGCGTGGCGCCGTCCATCGTCGGGTAGATCAGGCTGATTTTGCCCTTGAACTCCTCGTCGCCGTAGGCGTCCACCTTGATGCTCACCGGCGTGCCGACCTTCACCTGCTTGAACAGGGTTTCGGAGATGTTGATATTCATCTTCACGGGGGTGATCTGCTGCACCTGCACTACCGGCAGACCGCCGAAGAGGTCGCCGCTGTCGTAGTTGCGCTGCGTCACCACACCGGAAATGGGGCTCAGCAATTGCGTGTTCTCCAGCAGGTTGTCGTACGTGGTCTGCGCCACATCGAGCTGGGTCTTCATCGCATCCCAGTCGGATTTGGAAACGCCACCGACCTTGTAGAGTTCATCAACACGCTTGAAGCTGGCTTTGAGGTTGTCGAGCTGCGATTTGGACTGTTTGAGGCTGTTCTCGTTCATCTGTACGAGCACCTTGCCCTTGCTGACGCGGTCGCCAACCTCAACGTAGATTTTGTCGATACGGCCGCCCGTGAGCGGTGCGATGTTGTTCACCGCGTTAGCCTCCACGATGGCGGTATATTCGAAGGTCTGATCCACCTCTTCCGTATGCACTTCCTGCGTGCGGATGGTCATCGTCTGTCCGCCGGCGGTGACGGCCTCTTTCTTCTTGCAACCCACCATGACCAACATGGCGATTGCCAATAAAATGGTTATCTTTTTCATATTCGATATTGTTTTTACTCTTTCTTATAAGCCCCACACTGCGGCTATCGCCTTGTGTGGGGTTACTAAGGTGTTGTCCCTCCGGGACTGCTTAAGGATTATCTATATATTATCGGGGTTCATTTTATGTACTAACTGCTAATTACTCATTGCCCAGCGTTGCATCCAAGTTCGCCTTCGCCGTCAGATAGTTGAAGATGTCCTGGCAGTAGGTAAGCTGGGTGGTGGTGAGGGCGAGTTCAGTGGTGCGGAGGTCGAGCCAGGTGTTCATGCCGACTTCGTACTGCTTCTGAGCGATGTCGTAGGCTTTCTGCGCCTGCCGCATGGTCTCGCTGTCGGAAGCGATATCCTCGATAGCCTGCTGCATGTCGTTCAGGTAACTCTGCACGCCGAGACGAAGATTGCGCTCCAGATCAAGACGCTGATCCTTCAGATTCTGAATGTTCAGGTCAGACTGTTTCAGCTTGTAATGAGTTGCCGCCCAGCCGACTATCGGAATCTGCAGCGACAACGCCACGTAGGAATAGGGGTAGTTGGTGAATGTGCCGCCGTCGTCGCCCATACCGGAATATTGGAACGCCCCGGCCAGCGCGAGCATCGGCAGGGAGGCGCCACGCACAACCTTCTTCGACTGCTCCAACTGCTCGATGCCGATGTCCATCTGCCGCAACGCGGAGTTGTATGCCAACTGGAGCTCTTGATCGGAAGGCATCGTGGCGTTCAATACAGTTTGTTCGTAATCAGAAAGTTGACCGTCGAAGATAACGGGCTCGTTCACGTCCATGCCCAGCACCACTTTCAGACGCATAGCGGCCAATTTCACGGCTTTGGCAGCAGAACTGACCGTCGGACGCTGGTTTTGCAGCGCCACGTCGGAACGCAGTTTCTCGAACTCGGAGACCAGACCCTGCTCGAACGACTGCGTCACCAACTGGTTGCTGGCTTCGAGATTGTCGTAACTGGCCTGCAGCACCTCGTGGGACTGTTTCGCCAACAGGTAGGTGTAGTAGGCCTGCTTCACCTGGTTGACCAACTCGATTTTGGAGGAGCGGGCCGACTCCAACGCCATGTCGATGTCCATAGAGCTGAGTTTCAGGCTCGACCACAGCGGGAAAGAGACTATCGGAAGGCTCAAGTTGGCCCCGACGGAATAGGTATTGTCGCGGCCCACTTTGATGTTCATCGTCTGCCCACCCATGTCCATCGACATGGTCTGCTTGAGCAGCGTGCGGTTGTAATTCGAGGCAATCGACACATCGGGGAAAAGCGACACGATTTGTTCCTTTTTATAGACCTGCTTGATCTGGACATTGCGGTCGGCGATGCGCATCGAGGGCGACTCGGAGAGCGCAATCTCAAGGGCCTTGTTCAGGTCAATGTGGACAGAATCCTGGGCCTGTACTGTGGTGACCATTCCGCATGTCATTATTCCTGCCAGGAGGAAGGCTAAGCATCTCTTCATTATCTGCATATTTGCTTCTTTACTAATATTCTATAATACAACAAGTTAATACAAACTTTCACCTAATTTAAAGCGGCTGCAAAAATAGTAAAAAAACGTTATGCTGTGTATTAACTACACAGTTTTTTTAAGTGTGAACTTCATCTGAAACTTGAGTTCTCAATAATGGGTCATGGACCGTCCTTTATTCGTATTGAACGCAAAGAGGCCGAATGCCATCACGAAATTGGACATCTCTTGGCTGCAGGCCTGCACCCGCTGGAAATAGCGAAGTTGGTTTCTTGTAGTAAGTGTCGCCGTTCAAGTAGTCGGTGAGGAAGCGGACCGCTTGCATCATGGGAAAAAGGGCTACGGCAAAAGGCAGATTTTCGCGTTCCACTGGGGTCAGGAAAGTTGCCGTTGACTCCAAGTAGCCGCGGGTGAAGGCCTCGTAGATGTCCCATCGAAATTCGATACGGTCCAGTTCGGGGGAGTCTTCGGGCTCACTGTTGGCAGCCGTGCGCAGAAAGTCTCCGTAGTCGGAGAAGACGTAAGCGGGCATCACGGTGTCCAAGTCGATGATGCACAATACGTGTCCGTCCCTGTCGAAGAGCATGTTGTTCACCTTCGTGTCGCAGTGACAGATGCGTTTGGGCAACAATCCCTCGCGGTGCAGACGCTCGGCCAGACACATCTCATCTGCATGAGCCTCAATGAGTTCCAGCTCTTCACGAACCTCCTTCACGCGACCCGTTCGGTCCTCCGCAACGGCCTGCTGTAACTGTCTGAGACGCAGTTCCATATTGTGGAAGTCGGGGATGGTCTCCCCTAACGGTTCTTGGAGGTCGGTGAGTTGCTGCTGGAAGTGCCCGAAAGCTCGTCCGCAGTCGTAGCTGCTTTGGGGATTCACCTCCTCAACGGTCATCGTGTCCGCAATATAGATACTTATGCGCCAGTAGTTTTTTCCATCGAACCAATAAGTCTTGCCGCTGTCTGTCGACACAAACCGCAGCACTCGCCGGTCCGTGTCCGCAACTTCCTCTTCCAGAAGCTTCCGACGCAAATGGTTCGTCACCGCCTCTATATTATGTTGCAGCAGCTCCACATCCGTAAAAATCTGGTGATTAATGCGTTGCAGCACATAGTCAGGCTTTTCAACTTCGCAGGTTTTCACCCAATACGTGTCATTGATGAGACCCTTTCCCAAAGGGACAACCGCCGCAACCGTTCCTTCTATCTGGAACCGCTTTACAATCTTTATCAATTGCTCGTTTTCCATACTATACGTCCCCTCCATTATGATGCATTATTTGAACGCATAGCGGAAGCCCTTGACCCGGTTCCAAGCGCCGCGGGTGAAGTCGGGGACAGCCACGGGGGCGGAGCCGTTCTCCAAAGAGATGCGGGTCAGCGGTCCGAGGCAGCACCACTCGGCCATGTCGTAAACGTCCATGTCGAGCGGCAGACCGTTCTGAAGGCAATAGACCAGTCGGTAGTCCATGATGAAGTCCATGCCGCCGTGACCACCCACCTCTCGGGCCTTCTCCTCCAACTCCTGCACGAACGGGGGCAGGTACTTCTGCAACATGGCTTTGCACAGGCTGTCAGGCAAGGCCGCGTGAGCATTCAGATTCTGATAGTCAGGTGATTCGGTTTTGTCAAGCATTCCCGCCCGGAACAGCAGCTGCCGCACGGGGTATTTGCTGGCGTAGCCGTCGGAGCCCACCACCTGGTACATGCGGCTGTAGGGGCGCGGAGTGAGCACATCGTGCTGTATGAGCATGGTCTTGCCATTGACCGTGCGGATGAGCGTCGAGGTCTGGTCGCCGTTCTGGAAGTCGGGGCACTCCTGGTTCATCAACCTCTTCACCACCTTCGGACCGTTACAGGGTTTCGTGTCCATCGCCACAAGGTACTCCATGCGGTCGCCGCGGTGGATGTTCAGCACCTGGCAGTCGGGACCGATGCCGTGGGTGGGATAGATGTCCCCGCGGTGTTTCATGTTATAATCCAGACGCCAGTTGTTCCAATATTCCGGCCAGAAGTCGTCGAGGTTGTGCAGATAGGAGCCCTCCACGTGCAGCACCTCCCCGAAAAGACCCTGTTGGGCCATGTTCAGCACGGCGATCTCGAAAAAGTCGTAGACGCAGTTCTCCAGCATCATGCAGTGCTTGCGGGTGCGTTCGCTGGTGTTGATGAGCAGCCATATCTCGTCCAGCGTCATGGCGGCGGGCACCTCGACAGCCACGTGCTTGCCGTGTTCCATGGCATAGACGGCCAGCGGCACATGGTGCACCCAGTCGGTGGCGATGTAGACAAGGTCGATGTCGTCGCGGTCGCACATCGCCTTGTAGGCCTCGGTGCTGCCACTGTAGCCCGCCGCACGCGGACGGCCGAGTTTCTCCAGCAGCTTCTGGCACTCCTCCACACGTTCGGCCTCCACATCGCACAGTCCCTTGATATCCGTGCCCTCGATCTGCGAGAAGCGCTCCACCGCATCGGGACCGCGCATGCCCAGTCCGATGAAGCCCACGCGCACCGTCTCCATCGGAGGGGCGGTCAGCTGCAGCACGTCCTGCTGCCCCGCCGGCCGTTTCGGGACTTTCGTCTTGATCATTTTCGCCGGTTGAGCGCTCAAGCCGAACGGCACCAGCAGCCAAGCCACTATGAGAAGGGAAACGAATCTTTTCATACTCAACATTTTTGTATAAAATTATGGTGGCAAAGATACATAATAATTCATTTGTACTGGATTGCAATCCCTAACACTTTGATTTACTTGCATTTTTCTGTCTGTGATTCTCGATGAAGTTCTCATTTTATTGCATTTTTAATTGTTTCTGTCCATATAGTATGGTAAAAGGGGGAAATGTTACACTCCCAACAAAAGAAAAATTTTTTTTTCGCCGAGGTGTAACATTTCGGTTGTTTTCCATACTTACTGATAAAACGAATGCGATTTGACTGTATGAAGATGCGAACCAAAAAGAAAGATAGGGTTATGATATACATCATCCAAGACCGCTTTATCCGGATTCTATATAATGAGATAGACCTTGGGGCGCAACGGGCGACCAGATGGTTCCCCAGCATGCGAAACGAGCAGACGTATCCAGTAACGGTGATAAAATTGTGAGAGAATAAAGCTATGAAAGAATTAATAGAACCCATACAGAATGACACCCCGCTGGCGAAAGCCTTCAATCGTGTTATGGCGAAAATACGATTGTTGCGTATCATGTCCCTCCCCCGCGTTTTCAAGGACGCGACAGAATCAGCCACCGGTTCAACTTGCACCAGAAGCCCTTGACGGTGAGCTGGGCGGAGTAGGCGACCTCGGGCTCGTGAAGCAGGTTGCCAGTGGTTTCACGGTATTGCCAACGGAGCTGGCGGATGGCGGCGGCACATGGCAGCGAGTCGATGGTTTGGTCGTAATAGACTGACAAGGTGGGGTACAGGTGAGTGAAATCGTCGTTGATGTGCCGCGCCATCTGCAGGTGGGCGTCGTCAAGAGGGAGCGATTCGCCGCGCAGCAGACGGTCGCGGAGTTTCGCCAGACTGCATTTCGTGCGGTGCGCCGTGACGCGATACGAGAGATCGGTCATCCCAAGGGCCTGGGCCACTGCCTCGTTCGGAATAGACTGCTTTCGGTTGAGCATCGACAGCAGGGAACGGAAGAGGACGAAACGATAGTGCGGGCTGAAAGTTTGGTGTGCGTAGGCGATCAGGTCAGAGGCGATGGATAGCATTCGCTCGTCGGTCAGCAGGGAGGCGGAAAGGTCGGTGATGGCGGAGAAGTCGGCGATGGCAGAAAGGTCGGTGATGGCGGAGAGGTCGGTAATGGCGGAAAGGTCGGTGATGGCGGAGAAGTCGGCGATGGCGGAGAAGTCGGTGATGGCGGGGGAGTCTATACCATCGATGCCGGCGAGGTTGTCGGGGTCAAGTCCGGAGAAAAGGACTTTTCCTTCCTCGGCAGCTCGCAGGGCAAGGTAATTGCGGAAGGCGTTGATTAGCCAAGCCTCGAAGACCTCCTTTTTTCGGATGCGCCGAAGCGACTGATAGGGTGTGCGGTTTCCACCACCCTTCCCCTCGCGCAAATAGAGGAAAAAATCCTCCAGAACGTCCTCGAAATCGTCCATCAGCCGGTTGTGATACACCTCGAACCGACGCTTCAGTTGCAGACGGACCCTGTTGTGCAGAAGGTAGTATGCGGCCTCGTCCGCCTGCTCGTCACCTCGCAGGAGGATGTCGATGAAATCCGACGAGGGGATGCTCGTATAAGGGGAGTTTTCCGGTTCTTTCTTCATTGTTTCATCTTTAATGGTTTGGGGCGCAAAAGTACAAAATAAACATCATCATTCAACAAACTTTTTACAACACTCTTGTATTCAACAGGTCTGAATACCGATGCTGACAGGAACTATTTTGTAACCATTATGATTTTTGGCATCTACATCTAAAAATGGAAGCGAGCGGATTCGTTTTCGCCTCCAACAAACATCTGGTGTATGCTTTACAGAAACAAGCGCAACAGCACCAGACCGATGCCATCATCAACATCAAATTCTCACTATTAGAAGGAGTTATATGAAAACCCACTGTTACTTCACCCTACTTTCAGAAATCATCGTGCGAGGCCTTTATGTTTTACTCCCCTTTTACTCAAACTTTTCTCAAATACTACGGAACTCTAATGTAACAAGGGGATGACAATCCTGCTCCCCTATTGTAAGTCGCATATACCCTCCTTGTGATTAAGGCGTAGATACCCTCTGAGCTGCCTATTGCCTATTGCCTGTTGCCTAAAAAAATGTATCTTTGCCGCGTGTAATAATCACACAGAATTATGGGAGAAAAAGGCGTCTATACATACGATTATTGGCGGCCGGCCGTGACGGCGGACATTGTGGTGTTCAGCTTTGACGGCACCAACCTCAACGTGCTGTTAATCAAGCGCGGGAACGAGCCCTACAAAGGGCAATGGGCTTTTCCAGGAGGCTTTTTGGACGAGGACGAGACCCTGGAGGAGGCCGCGCGTCGCGAACTGAAGGAGGAAACGGGGCTCACCCCCAAGCATTTCTACGAGGTGGGATCGTTCAGCGACCTCGACCGCGACCCTCGGGGCCGCACCATCTCGGTCGCGTTCGCATCGGTCGTGCGCCCGAACCAAATCAAGGCTGTCGCCGGCGACGACGCGAAGGAGACACGCTGGTTCGACATCCATGAGATGCCCCGTTTGGCCTTCGACCACGAGAAAATCTGCCGCATGGCCCTCTGGAAACTACGACTCGCCTTCATCAACTCCCCCGTCGCATTTCTCCTCGTGGACGATATCTTCACCCTGCCGGAGATGCAACGGCTCTACACCCACGTATTCAGCAAGGAGTTCGACCGCCGCAACTTCCAGAAAAAGTTCCTGTCGTCGGGCATCATCACCCCCGTGGCACAAAGCGAAGAGGAGCGGAAGTCGCCCCACGCCCCTATCCAATATCGCTTCAACGAAGCCGGATACGTGCACTTGCGCGAGAAAATGCTGCGGTGCTGATTCTGCATCGCAAGCATTTGTTTCTCAAAGCCTTTGGAGATTCTTAATTACTTGTCATATTTCTTGCCAGGGAAGAACCGGGGAACGCTCTGGCAGTATTTTTCGTATTCCGGATACTTTCCGCCGCTGATCTCTTCCGCCAGCGACGAACTTCCCTGGAACAGGACCACCAGCAACAGCGCACCAATCACGCTCCAGTTGAGAATGCCGATTCCGGCAGCGATGGAAAAGAGGTAGAAGCACACCCAGATGGACTGTTCGGCAAAATAGTTGGGATGGCGGCTCCGTCCCCAAAGGCCCGTGGTGTTGAAACCTTTGTTGTATGGGACGGGTAATTCCTCCAACTTTTTCCCCTCTTTGATCATCGCCCACTTGCGGGTCTGGAATTTCCATTGCTGTTCGTCAGCAACGGTCTCCCAGATGATGAACCCCAGCATCAATACGGCCGCGATGGCATCCAACCAGCCGAAAGGTTTGTCGGAATTCATAGCCACCAATGCCGGGAAGGTGGTCATCAACACCAACACGTTTTGGTATATGGAGATGAAGAAGAGGTCGAACAACGCCCAAACCCAGCGTTTTTGGAAAGGCGGGCCAGAGCGGAGAATGGCCCATCGGTAGTCCTCTTCCCCTTCCCAGAACTTGAGTTTGTATGCCCCCTTGCGGGCGAAATTCATAGTGAGACGGAGGCCCCAAAGGGTGGCCAGGACAGCCATCACCACCAAGCGGGCGCTCATACCGCCCTTGACGGCAATCACCCACGTGTAAACGATGGGGAGCAGGCTCCAAAGCTTGTCCATCTGGCTGTTGTTTCCGGTGAGCTCGCCCACGATGAAGCAGAACGCAGCGCTGCAGGACACGATGATGCCCAGAATCTTGAGCACTTCCAACTGAGCCTCATCCAATGTGGGGCCCACAGTGAAATAGAGAATCGGGCAAACAACGATGGACAGTATCAACAGGGTGCCCATCAAAGGGATATTCATTTTCTTCATAGGATTATAATTTTGAGGCGGCAAAAATATACAAATTCCTTAAATGACAATCAAGTTTCATTTACCTTTTCTATTTTCGGGTCTTAAACACACCACTGCCGCCACGGCTTCCACGAGTCCGAGTACGAAGTAGATGTTGCTCATGGCGTTTAACCCCCACACCCACCATTCGAGGACGATCCAGAGCATGAGGATGATGCCGCAGGCGAGAACCGCCCATTGCGCGAGCGGGTGCTTCTTGAAGAGCAGGTACGCCGCCGCAAATTGGGTGAGGCCGTTCAGGAAAAGAAGCACGAAGCCAGACGGGATGAAGTTGCGGAAGAAGACGTCCGGCCAGGGCATCTTCGCACGCAGCATCTCCAACAGTGGCTCACCGCCCCACATTGCGCCCGTGGGGTCGATCCACATCATCGCGGCACCGGCCACCGCGCCGATGGCGATGAAAAGAGTCAGGAATTTTTCGAGTTTTAGCATACTATCTATTTTTTATTCTCTCTCAAATCTCGTAGAAATATCTTCTTCGCGTATAAATTATAAATGTCTGGAGAGTTCGTGACAATATTGATATACGTGAAGATACGCGGGATACGTGGAGATAAAATCAACAACACAACCACGCATACACCCCCGCCCCGATCAAACACGGAACCAATCCGATGAGCATTCCCCACAGCGACTGCACGAAGTGGTACTTTTTCTGATGGTAGGCCGCGTCCATGTGTTCGGTGCCGGGCAGACGCACGGACTTCATATTGGCGAAGAGCACCCAGTCGAGGAAAAAGCAGTCGTACCAGTCGATGACGAGCCAGATGCCGTAGCTCAGTGCGAACGCCGACCAGAAATTGTAGGCGCCGGCCAGCTTCATCAGCCCGAGCATCACAGCCAGGGTGACGAGTAGCGCAAAGCCCTTCTTGAGCAGCACGGTCTTGGTGAAGAACTTCGACGGCACGCGCTCGTGGGTCTTGAAGTACTCCTCCTGGATGTCCTCCGGATAGTCGTGAATCCACCACACGGGGTTCTTCACGAGTGGAATCAGAATCATGGCCGTGAACGCGGCGGTCATGACGAGGGTTTCGATGATGATGACGGTCCAGTTCATATTTATTGTGATTAGTGATCAGTGATTAGTGATTGGTGATTAGTAAACGATTACGGTTCTGTTGTATGGAGCACCACGATCGGCTGCGCCTCCGTTACAAGAATCACCCCATCGTAGAGCAACGTTGGAGACACCCAGTCGCGATAGGACTGCGGGAGGACAGCCATAAGTGGGGAGTAGCCTTCGCCCACGTCACCCATCCACGTGTAATCCGTAATCTGATGTTTGAGTGTGGTGCCGTCCGAGATTCTCGAAAAATCGAGCCAACAAGTCTCATATCCGCATTGTTTGGCGGCTTCGGCCAATGGATCTTTCGAGAAGAAAGTGTGGTTGCGCCGCTTACCGCTCTTTCCTTTCGGCAGACTGACCGTTGCCTTGTAGAAATCCGTTCCGATGGCGAAATAGGCCTTGCCAAGCTCGTTTGCCAGCAACGCTCCCATCGCTTTTCCAATCGTTCCATAATCGTGGCGACGTTCGATATGGCCGTTGTGTCCTGAGATGAAAATGCATTCGTTGCCACGGGCCTCCTCCTGTTCCATGATCCAGTGCGTGTTTACAAACATTAGCGAGTCTCGCAGCGCAATCCCCTTCGACCCGTCGTCCATCACCTTCCCCACAGCGATATTTTGGAGCAGCATATCCGCAAAATGCACCGCCTGCACCGTTGTCGAGTCGTTCAACTGCAGCAAATCCTGCTTTACTTTTTCTATCACTTTCGCTTTTTGGTCGGCAGTGAAGGAGGCTGAATACTTGCCCTCCGACTTGTCCCATAGCTTCTCCAGTTCCACGGTCGGAACCGCAAAAGTCTTGGCAGCCTCAAGCAAATAATGGTAGCTACACTCGTAAAGCTGCATGTCGAAGCCGTAGAGACGCAGGTCTTCGCCTTCTTTTGCTGTCGAGTTGTATTTGCGCATCCAGTCAATGAGTTGTACCATCTCCTTGGTCCGATAGATGGGGAAGCCGATGGCCGCAGCCGCCTCCTGCGCCGTGCCCGGGCCGCCGTGGATATAGCGGTTGACCGCCTCGCAGCCGCCGTAATCGCCCTCCAGCGCAAACGCACGCACACCGTATTTCTCGACCATCAGTTTGAAAACATCCAGCTTGAGCTGCTGGAACTCGACATTGCCATGCGTGGCCTCGCCCAATCCGATGACGCGGACGGAATCGGGGATGGTGATGTCGGAGATGTCGCCTGCGTATTTCGCAAATTCCTCGGTATCAATTGGTTTTACTTTCGTGAAGCCGCCGAAGTATCCGTAGAAATACACCCAAGCGAAAACGCCCCAAAGTGCAATGACGAGCAACACAATCAGTATCCAGCGAAGAGTGTGTTTGTTTGAACCTTTGCTTGTCATAAGCTGTTTTTTTCCGGCGGCAAAAGTACGCAAAAAGCGGGAACGTGATACATCATTATTTGTATTTTTGCACCCGAATTTAATACTCGAAATATGAAAAAACTGATTGTCATATTGATGGCGTTTTTGTTGGCAGAGACGTTTCAGGAAACGTCTCTACAGGCGCAGGATCTGGCGTACTACAAACAGATTGTCAAGGAGTTGAGTTCCGCAAAATACCAGGGGCGCGGCTATGCCTACGGCGGCGCCAACAAGGCAGGAAAGTACCTGTTGAAAGAGTACAAGAAAGCAGGCGTGGACGAAGTGAGGTGCCAGCCGTTCACCATCGACATCAACACCTTCCCCGGCAAGATGGAAATGTCTGTGGATGGCAAGAAATTGACCCCGGGTGTCGATTTCTCGATGCGTGAATACTCGCCGGGCGTGCGCGGCACCTACAAACTCTACTATGTCGATACGAACAACTACGATGCCGAGAAGATGTTTGCCGACCTGGCGAAACCCGAGTACAAGGACTGCTTCGTGGTCTGCGACTTCTGGTTCTCCTACCGTCATTACGGTGACTTCCAGAAAATCTGGGGCGGTACTGAATGCGCCAACGCCGGGATGATCCAGACGTGGCCTCCCTTGCTGAAATTCTACAAGGCATACGGCGAAAAGGTGATGGGCAAGCCCGTCATCTGGGCCACCTCCGACTTCCCGAAGGATGCCAAAACCATCACCGTCAACATCGAGAACGAGTTTCTGAAGGGCTACGAGCTCTTCAACGTCATCGCCAAGGTGGAGGGTCGGCGGCACGACAGCTGCTACGTTTTCACGGCGCACTACGACCACCTCGGCAACCTCGGCAAAAAGGTGTTCTATGCGGGGGCCAACGACAACGCCTCCGGCAGCGCCGCCATCGTCACGCTCGCGGCCTACTACGCCAAGAACCGTCCCGAGTACGATATGTACTTCATCGCCTTCTCCGGTGAGGACGCCAACCTTCGCGGCTCGGAGTATTACGTGGATCACAACCCCGTCGTGCCGCTCTCACAGATCAAGTACCTGTTCAACATCGATATGATCGGCGACAACAACCCGGTGCAGTACTGCGAGGTCAGCGACGAGGGATTGCGCGGTTACGCTTTGATGGAGCGAATCAACGATGAGAAACACCATTTCAAGGGGCTGAACCGTGCGGAGTTGGAGGGCAACAGCGACCACTACCCGTTCGCCCTGCGCCACGTGCCGTGCATCCTTTTCGAGAACGAAAGCGGCGACGCGTTCCAGTACTACCACACCGTCAACGACGACTGGGAGCACGCGGTGCTCGACACGTACGAGCCGCTGTTCCGGTTAGTGCGGGATTTTATCGAAAGATATTGATATTTAGATTCTCGCAGATCCCGCAGATTAACGCAGACCTTTTTTTCTGCGCAAGTCTGCGAGTTCTGCGGGAAAATCAACAAAACACAAGAAACCTTACAGAAGATATAGAACGGAAGAATTACAAGTGTTACTCCTCAATCCTTCTAACAAACACCAATTCGCCAAAAGGGAATTTCATTTTATGGTCATATCCGGCACGCTTATCGTATAATAAGGATGAAACAATGGGTACACGGATGGTGTCACCGAACTCGCCACCCATTTTATTTACACCAGTAGTTCCCCATGCGTATTCATAACGACCCATATCAAAACGTTTCCAGCTAGAACCTGTGACAGGAAGATTCACATCCCATAATTCAACAGGGCAACATCCATTGTTCAAGTCAACCACTTTTAATAACTGGGAGTAAGTCATAGCTGTGTCGCCACGGAATAAATATTTGTCATCCTCATCCAACTGATGGTCGTTCTCTTTCAAAATATATGCAATGCCAGGAATGGTTTGCATCGTGTCGTATAATCCGATCAGCTGCTGGTCCTTTACGGTCTCGCTATTCTCATAATACAAGCAATGCTCCATCGCCGTGTCACCATAGTCATACCAATGCATCCACTCAACCCACACTTCATTGAAAACTAATTTTATGTGACAAATGCTATCTTCATATTCGAATGGAAGAGCATCGTAATATGCCACAAAAATACCTCTTTCCTTTGATTCTTCTGAAGAATGGGTACTCCACCACTTGGCAGTGCCCTTTCTAAGTTTTAGCGAGTCAACGATTTTTTCTCCTATTTGTTGACGGTAATGGTAACAGAGCAGACTGCCTGCTATTAGGACAAAGCCCAAAATCATCAAAATAACATAGCGTTTTTTCATCTTTTCGAGTATTGATTCAATCTGACTGCAAAAGTAATATTTATTTGGCACACACCATGCTGCATGAAAACATCTCGCAGATCTCGCAGATTAACGCAGATCTTTTTTTCTGCGCAAGTCTGCGGAGTCAGCGGGAAAATTATATTTTTGCCCCCCAAAAAAACGAACCACTATGATCTTCTACTTTTCGGGCTGCGGGAACAGCCGGTTTGTCGCCGAGAGCATCGCTAAGGAATTGGATGAAAGACTGTTGTTTATTCCAGAGGAGGAACGCAACGGCAACTTTGACTATGAGTTGGGCGACGGGGAACGATTAGGTTTCGTCTTCCCCATCTACTCCTGGTGTCCTCCGCAGTTGGTGCTGGATTTCGTGAAAAAGCTGCACTTCGACCGGCAACCCTCTTACGTGTGGATGGCGGTGACCTGCGGCGACAACGGCGGATATGCCGACCGCGTGTTCCGGCAGCAGTTGGAGGAAATCGGTCTGCCACTGCAAGCCGACTTCTGCTTCCAGATGCCGAATACCTACGTTAACATGGCGGGCATGAGCATCGACAAGCCCGAGAAAGCGGCCCGCAAAATCGAGAACGCAAAGGCGCACCTTCCCACTGTTATCCAGAGCATTACCGAACGAAAGAGTGCCTCGGAGATGCGGCGTGGCATCTTCCCGAGGTTCAAGACCAACGTCATCGGGAAGAGCTTCCACAAGTGGGTCTCCGACGAGCCGTTCTTCAGCACAGATGCCTGCATCTCCTGCGGCAAGTGCGTGAAAGTCTGCCCGTTGCAGAACATCACGTTGGAGAACGACCGCCCGAAATGGCACGACCACTGCACCACCTGCGACGCCTGCTACCACCACTGCCCGCAACACGCCATCCAGTACGGGAAGGCCACGAAGGGGAAAGGACAGTACCGTTTTCCGAATGCTGAATGATGAATAAAACATTGTAGGGACGTATCGCATACGTCCTGTATCGCATACGTCCGAATTTCAATGATTTACGAAATATTTTTGAACATGCTGCAATCATTGGGATTTTTTGCGTCATAACATTAGATAATGAAAAAACGACTCACTATGTCAAAGAGAATCTTTAGCATCCTGTTGGGGGCGCTGCTGTTCGGGGCTTCGGTGCAGATGGCCTGCGCCAATGGAGACCCTGTGTCGGTACGTTCCGCCATCACCCTTTCGCCCACGCCCGTGGCGGTACATGTGCCCGAGGTGCAACTGGTGGACGAAGTGGTCTCCTTCGTGCCACGCAACCGCTACATGGAGGTGACAGTCCGCTACCTATTCCATAACAGATCCGCACGTTCCTTCGACAAGCTGCCCTATGGTTTCCCCATCGACTATTTCGGTAGCGGAGAAGCCCGTTGGGAGTCACTTGACGACATGTCTGAATCGGAGCAGGAGGTGGGCTGGCGCGATGACTATATCCATAATGTCTGTTTCACTATGAACGGGCGACAGCTCTCGTGGCAGTGTTCCCGCGACAGCATCATCATGCCAGAAAGTAAGGAATATGCTTTCGATGCCTTTCTTGACATAGAGCCTGACAGTGCTGGCGGTTACAGCAAACGGATAGTTGACAGTCTGTATGCACTTTATGGGGAAGAGATTTACTACTATAACAAGCCTGTTTCGCGCCGCTGGTTCTACACATACTTGAGCATTCCGGCAAACAGTTTCGTCACGCTTGAGGTGCGTTACGCGGTGGAGTGCGTTCAGGAGGGCACTTTATATCCTCGGAACAACAATTTCATTGATCATATTTATGATTTGTCGTTCCAATACGACTTCACGCCCGCAGCCTATTGGGGTGACGGCTATGCCGACCATTTTTCAGTTATACTTGATGCTTCAGAAATCAACCTCGTAGAGGGGGATTTTTCTTTTGCTAAAACGTATTATAATTTCAAGAACGGATTCAGCGGGATTCCGCTACAGCAAAAGGGGAAGCTGTGGCAATACGAGACACGTCGTTTCGATTTGGCTTCGGCCAAACCCTTTACCGTGTTTTATACCCTTCCCCGTCTTCCCAACCAGCCGCTTGACCGCATCCTCAATCACCGCATCGATCCTTCGGCCTACACCGTCGAGGTCAGCGGAGCCGACGGCAAGTATCCTGTCAGCAACCTCAGCGACCTTGACCCGGCCACGGCCTGTGTGTTGCGTCCTGACAAGAACGACTCACTGTACATTATCATCCGTTTCAAGAATCCAACGGTGCTGGAAGGGTTGCTGCTGCTAAACGGCTACACCAAAAGCGCAGAAACGTACAGAAACAACTCTCGGATAGACAGCTTGTTGGTGTTTGCTGACCGTTTTGATGTATTTGACGATGGTGAAAAGAAGCACACCACCTCCCCGGACAAAAACATCATGCTATTAGGTAATGTTGACCATTGGATAGTCAAATATACGGATTTTGTTCCCGCTGCTGCCAAAATTCCCGAGAAGATGCCGAAAACCTTCGATTGGCAATCACTTGTGGACAACGCCATGCAGTTGAACCTCAGTTTCGCCCCCTTCTATGACACCCACTACACCGAAATCCGAATCGTAATCTCAGCTACGGAAAAAGGATTGAAATATGATGACCTTTGTGTGTCGGAGATTCTGCTGATCGGAAAGTGACTCGTGCTAAATTAGCATTCCCGCTGTTTTTTTTAACTGGCAATTAAATGATATCTAACCAGTATCTTCTGCGTTAATCTGCGAGTTCTGCGGGGAAATTATTGTCCAAACAATTCCGTATGACTCCCCAATCTGACGAGCTGGATGATATTGTTCACTTCATCAATCCAAATCAGCAGAAAATCTCCTTGAATATGGCACTCCATACAACCTTTATACCTGCCGTGGAGCTTATGGGGAAAAAATTCCGACGGAATAGGTTTCCCCTTTTGCAACAATAGGAGAACTTCTTTAAGCAGTGCGACTTTTTCAGAGTTGTTCTTGATGCGTTTAAAATCTTTTCTATACTGAGTAGTTGGTTGTAGTTTCTTCATTCTGTTGCGTTCAAATCATCAAACAAGTCGTCCACACTATCATAAACTTTATTTTGATTGCGCCCTGATATGGCTTCTGCGATAGCCGCTTTTGTTATATCGTTGGGCTCATCATAAACCACGTCAAGCAGAACGCTTTCCACATAGTTGTTGAGCGTTCTGTTCACCTTGGCGGCATTTTGTTTCAGCCGTTCCAACAGGTCTGTTCTAAGACGGAACGAAGTGCTCTTTCTTACAATAGTTTCCATTTGTAATACAATTAAATATTTTCGGCTGCAAAGATAATACTTTTTCGGATATAAAACATATTGCCTAAAAATGTATTTTTGCCCACCAAAATAACGGACCACGATGTTAAAGCGAAAATCTGCGAGTTCAGCGGGAGAATATTTTTCCTATTTTCGCGCCGTTAAAGACATCCCGTTATGAAGAAATACCGAACCCCCATCCTCCTGTTCGCCATTTTCGAGGTCATTGCCGTATCGCTTTGGCTCTCAACAGGCAACCTCTTCTTTCTGTTGAACTTTTCTTACATCGGCATCTGCCTCGGCGTCGGGGGAATATTGATGGCAGTGGGGTGGAAACACGCCCGCGAGTTCGTGCAGTTCACCGTGGGTAGCTACATCCTGGTGTTCCTCGGCCTTGTCTGTCGCGAGAACATGCAGATGGAGGGATTCTGGTACTATCTGCTCTCCGGGGTTGTCGGGGCGGGGGTGCTGCACTACCTCATCGCCAAGATCTTCGGGCCGCTGCTGTTCGGGCGCGGCTGGTGCGGGTTTGCCTGCTGGACCGCGATGATCCTCGACCTGCTGCCGTACAAGCAGCCCGCAAAACCACGGAAAAGCTTCGGATGGGTGCGCTATGTGATGTTCGCGCTGTCGCTCGCCGTTGTCATCCTGCTGATGTGCCTCGGCAAAGCCGACAAAACCACGATGTTCTATCTTTTCGTGGCCGGAAATGTGCTCTACTACGCCGTCGGAATCGTCCTGGCTGTCGTGTTGAAGGACAATCGCGCCTTCTGCAAATACATCTGCCCGATCACGGTGTTCCTCAAACCGATGAGCTACTTCTCGTTACTGCGCATCAAGTGCGATGAGGAGAAGTGCATCCATTGCGACAAGTGTCTGAAAGTCTGTCCGATGGAGGTGGAGGTCAACAACAACTCGCGCAAGCGGAAGAACGCCACCGAGTGCATTCTCTGTCAGCAGTGCAAGAAGGTGTGTCCGGTGGGGGCGCTGAAATAGTTTTCTTCCGCGGATCTCGCAGAACATCGCAAATCTTTTTTCTGCGCAAATCAGCGAGTTCAGCGGGATAATTTTTATTTTTGCACTCCAAAATAACGAACCATTATGTCAAAGAGAATCTTAAGCATTCTGTTTGTAGCACTGTCGGCAACGCTCTTCTTGACTGCCTGCAAGGTCGGCGGGAAGACGACGGCAGTCACGATGGAGGAACTCCGGAACACCGACCTTTCGCAGATGATTATACCGGACTCCATCCTGACAAATCCCGACTACTGTTCCCAAAAGGATGAGTTTATGTTCATCGAAAAAACTTCCGAGTTCGAGCCCATCGGATATCGAGGCCGTGACTTCCAACGGTTCTACATCCATTACGACAGCGTCCATTTTATGGGCAACGGGATCTACAAAGTAGAGGGGCGCACCCGCTACCGCGACACTATCCGGCTTTTCTCCGGGACCATCACGCTGGACTCTATGCGTCTGAACAAAGGGAAGCACTTACCGTCAACGGGTAAATTCGGGAAGCTGTGCGGGCATTACCAGTTTGATGAGGACGAATTTTCCGGTGGCGGGGTTCTGACGGGCAAAATGACGATCGACTTCGTGAAAGTTAACGGACGGTTCTACTACGATGCTTTTATGTTAGGTGTGGCCGACGGCTACGACAACCGCCAGTACGAGGGCGTGTGGACTTCGAAAGACCTCACCCGTATGGAGAAGTGCAATTGGGGCGATTTCCGGATACCCGATTCACAAGGATTGGACATTGGCGCTGGCGAGTTCAGTCCCGTAGATGAGCATTCGGGTCAAGGTTGGCAAGTTTATACTTGCGGTTGGGCCGAGAATGATTCTTTACAGGCTATATATCAGGCTAATATGCAATGGTTTACCCACGAGGAAGACTATGTCATTCCCTATTCCGGACGGCTGCAGCGGTATCTGAAAGAGTACGGCTACGGAAAGAGTCAGCCCTCGGCAAAAGTGGTTTTGGGGACTATCCCAGCAACGATGGAGGAGTTTAACGTCTGGTATGAAATGGGGGCGATGGAAAACGACTATCTATGGCCTCCGATGAGCGACTACGCGCACGCCGACAGCACTGGCATTATGTTTGCCTATATGCGTATGGGCGAGTTCTCCGATGGAGAAATATCAGAGGGACTTTTTGACGATTACTTGGAACTACAAAAGGAACACCCAGCCCTTTTCGACAAATACCGCAAGCAATTGTCGAAAGAATGGAATCAGGCATTTGAGTGGTGGAAGAAAGAGATGCACGGGGAGTAGGGACGCAATGCGTAACGTCTCCATGTTTTCTTCGCAAATCAGCAACTTCTGCGGGCATCCCACTACCACACAAACGGAATCACTTTGTACCGAACTTTTTGTTTGTACTCCGTGTATCCCTCAAGTCCCTGCTCCAAGACAACCTCCTCGTTGCGGATGCGCTTGGCGATGATGGGGATGTAGAGCAGCATAATCAGAAACGACCACGGGGAAGCCAGAACCAAGGGCATAGCGAGGAATAGGATCAGCGTGGCGGCGTACATCGGATGACGGACAATGCCGTACAGCCCGGTGTCAACCACTTTCTGATGTTCCTGCACCTCGATGGTGCGCGACAGCCAGACATTTTCGCGGAGCACCTCGGCGTAGAATGCGTAGCCTATCAGGAACACCGCAGAGGCCACATATACCGCCCAATTCGGCAGCAGACACCATTGGAAACGGTAGTTGAGGCCAGCCACCACGAACATCGCGAGGAACATCAGACCGCTTAACGCGACCACCCACTTCTGTTCCCCCTGCTTCTCCTTGGCATCCAATCGTTTGCGCAACAGCTCGGGCTGGCGGAGCATCAGCACCACACCCGCAATAAGCATCGGTCCGAACAGCAGAGCGATGAAAAGCCATCCCTGCCAGTAGGCGAAGGTACCCGCCGGCACAAACAGCAACGCCCCCACCAGCACTAATCCGGCGAGGAACTTTGTCAGGGCTTGGAAAAAGAGTTTTGAGGTCATATCCTTTATGTTTTGTTTCTCCCGCAGACTGCGCAGACCATTTTCCGCGCGAACCAGCGAGTTTCGCGGGAAAACCATTCGG
>ONQE01000015.1 GCA_900319925.1 uncultured Bacteroidales bacterium
ATGTCGTTGTCGTTTGGGAGTGCAAAAATAGTTTTTTTTGTATTCCACGCAACCCCCTTGCCAACTTTTTTTTATTTTTCTTGCATTTTTTTGTTATCTCGCTGTATATCAATAAAATAAAAATGCATTTTTCTTGTTTTCGACCCTCCTGAGACCCCGTTTTTGGGCAGTTTTTAGCCCTTTCCGGGCTTCCTCGTCGGTAGAATTTCGCAGATTTTTCGAAAATCTCCGCCAAAACCGAATCTCAAGGCCATCTCTGAAGGCTGAAAAAAGAGGGGATTTTTCGCAACTCATTGATTACACAATATTTACGTTTTTTACCCCATTATATCATTCTGATTTTCTGCGTTTTACATACAAATTGCAAACATACAATCAAATATCTATTATTATATATACCATTAATTTATTTAGCTATAAAGGAATGTTTCGCCGGAATCCTGAAAAAAAAATATCCACAGGGGTGTGTTGGAATCAAAAAAAAGTGTATTTTTGCCGTCCGAAAAATTCAAGGATAAAAAACAGTAAAGATATGAAAAGAACGTACCAACCTTCGAACACGAGACGCAGACACAAACACGGTTTCCGTGAGAGAATGTCCACGGCAAACGGTCGCAGAGTGCTGGCCGCCCGCAGAGCGAAAGGCAGAAAGAAACTCACCGTGTCTGACGAGAGTCTCGGCAGAAAATAATCCGCACACGAAAGGATTATTGTAGGAAAAAGAAGGCGTTGGTCTTCTTTTTTTTGTATTTTCGCGGCCGCAATCAAGTGCGGCAAAACAAGGAGATTATGAGAAGAACAATACTGAGTACACTGCTGGCGTGCGTGCTGCTGAGCGGGTTCGCGCAGGGCGGAGGCACCTCGATAGACGGCATCGTGGCCGTCATCGGGAAATCCATCATCATGCGCTCAGACCTCGAGAAACATTTCAACGATTACAAGATGCAGTACAAAACCGTGGAAAACCCCGACGAGATCTACTGCACCATACTGGAGAATCTGGTTTACAACAAGTTAATGGTTAACCAGGCGGAACTTGACAGTATCGAGGTGAGCGACGAGGAGGTGGACTACCGGCTGAACACGCGCATCCAATACTTCCTGCAGCAAACCGGCGGCGACGTGAAGTATATCGAAAACTACTTCCACAAGTCGATGGCGGACATCAAGAAGGAGATGCGCGAGATGATGTACGAGCAGGCTCTGATCGAACAGGTCCAGGCCGGCATCACGGGAAGCATCACGATAACCCCTTCGGAGGTCAACCAGTTCGCATCGAACATCAGCCCGGACAGCATGCCCATAGTGAGCACCACCTACCAGTTCGGAGAAGTCGTGAAAATCCCACCGGTGAGCGACGACGAAATCGCTTCCGTGAAGGAGGAGCTCCTGAGCTATCGTGAACGCGTGCTCCGTGGCGAACGCTTCGGCGCCCTGGCCCGACTGTACTCCGACGACCCCGGCAGCGCCTCCAAGGGCGGAGACCTGGGATTCGTGGAGCGTGGCACCTTGTACCCCGAGTTCGAAGCGGCAGCCTTCAACCTCAAAACGGGCGAGATTTCCCAAGTCGTGAAAACCCAAGCCGGCTACCACATCATCCAATTGATCGAACGTCGCGGCGAGTCCATCCACGTGGCACACATCCTCGTGCAGCCGAAACCCTCCACCGACGAACAGGTGCGCGCCATCATGTACCTGGACAGCGTGCGCAAAATCATCATCGACGAAAAACTCTCTCTCGAAGAGGCCGCCAAAAGATATTCGGAAGGCCCCACTCGACTGAACGGCGGCATGGTGGTGAACCCCTACAGCAACTCCCTGAGCTTCGACCGCCAATCGCTTGACGATGCGACTTACGCCACCCTCAACAAGCTCATCCCCGGCGAGTACTCTGAATGCGTGCCGTTCGTGAACGACGACGGCGTGATGGCCTACCGCCTCATCTACCTTAAAGAGAAGGTGCTTGAACACAAAGCCAACCTGGTGGAAGACTACGATATGATCAAAAACGCCGCCTTGGAACAGAAAAAATACGAAGCCATGGAAAAATGGGTGCTCGACAAGGTGAAAGTGACAAACATCAAAATCGCGGAACAATATAAATACTGTCCGTTCGTTAGTAAATGGCAGATCCCGTGAGGCTGGGTTATGGGTTAAGGTTTAAGGTTTATGGTTTAAGGGATAAGGGATAAGGGATAAGGTTAAGGGATAATTATAGAATATAGGAATTAGGAAATAGATAACAGTTATGGATTTAGAAAAGAAAAACGACATTGAAGCGATAGAATCATTCGTGGCGAAATACAAGACCCTGCGCGAAGAGATTGCAAAAGTGATTGTGGGTCAAGACGATGTGGTGAAAAATGTGCTGATGGCGATGTTCAGCCGGAGCCACGCCCTGCTGATTGGCGTGCCCGGACTGGCCAAAACCTTGATGATCACAACCATAGCGAAGGCCGTGGATATGAGTTACAACCGTATCCAGTTCACCCCCGACTTGATGCCGTCAGACATCATGGGTGCGGAAATCCTCGACGACAACCGCAACTTCAAATTCGTGAAAGGCCCCATCTTCGCGAACATCGTGCTGGCCGACGAAATCAACCGTACACCGCCCAAGACACAGTCCGCATTGTTGGAAGCCATGCAGGAACGCTCAGTGAGTATGAACGGTACGACCTACGCGCTGCCGAACCCGTTCTTCGTCTTGGCCACGCAGAACCCGATTGAGCAGGAAGGTACCTATCCCCTGCCCGAGGCACAACAAGACCGATTCATGTTCAACATCATGCTCGACTACCCGAGCAAGACCGAGGAGGAAGAGATTGTGAAACGCACCATCCACGGCGATATGGTGGAGCCGCAACGGGTACTGACCGTGGAAGAAATCATTTTCTACCAGAAACTGCTGCAGAAGGTGCCGATTCCGGAGAACGTCTATCGTTATGCGGTGAACCTCTCCACGCTGACCCGTCCTGGCACGCCCGGCGCACACGCCTGGGCCAACGACTACCTCTCATGGGGTGCAGGTCCGCGTGCATCGCAGTTCCTGATCATCGGCGCACGCACGCACGCGGTGCTGAACGGCAAGTATTCGCCTGACATCGAAGACATCCGCGCCGTGGCCTACAACATTCTGCGCCACAGAATCATCAAGAACTACAAAGCCGAGGCAGAAGGCATCACCGTCGAGCAGATCATCGACAAGCTGCTGGCGGCGGCCGATAGCCACTAATCGACGAAAGGGATGCGCAAACCGATTTGGAAATGGCTCCTGTTCGCTTCTGCCGCGGCGATATTCGCGGTCATCTTGTTCTATTCCAACAGGTTGATCAAAAAAATCGCGCAGGAAGAACGACAGCGCATCGAAATCTGGGCCGGCGCCATCACCTATAAGACACAAATCATCAACGAGACGGAGCGGTTTTTCGACTCCATCCGCATCGAAGAGGGAAACCAAGCCGGTATCTTCGCCAAAGCAGTGAAGAAAGTGGCCGAAGCATCGCTCTACGAGGACATTACATTCTACCAAGACATTATCTCCGCTAACAAGACGGTTCCGACCATCATTGCCAGTCGAACCGGTGCTATTGATGCCGCCATAAACCTGCCAGACAGCGTGTTACAAATGCGTAACATCCGCGAATTAGGAGAAGGCATCCAAGAGTTTGACAGCCTCAAACTCTCCTACTACCACCAAGACTACGTGATGGTCTATTACAAGAACTCCCACATTTACGGCGACTTCCGCGAGATGATCGACAACCTGCTAGAGTCCTTCTTCGAAGAAACCGTCATCAATTCCGCGTCAACGCCCGTCATCATTACCGACAGCACACAGATCAACGTCATCGCGTCTGGCAACATCGACTCGACCGTGATCAATGCACCGTTCAAAGTCAACGCGCGACTGGAGAAAATGCGCGAAGAGAACGCCCCCATTGTTCTCGACTGGCTCGACCGCGGCAAATGCTACGTTTTCTACGAGGAATCAGCCGTCCTGAAACAACTACGATGGTTTCCATATATTCAATATGGCATCATCTTCGTATTTGCCCTCATAGCCTACCTATTATTCAGCGTATCAAGACGTTCGGAAGAAAATCGAGTGTGGGTGGGCATGTCGAAGGAGACAGCGCACCAGTTGGGCACTCCCATCTCGTCGCTTATGGCATGGACGGAATTGCTACGGGAGATGCCTGTGGATCAGTCGATACCACAGGAAATCGGCAAAGATGTGCGCCGGTTGGAGACCATTGCGCAGCGATTCTCGAAAATCGGTTCCGTACCCGTGTTGGAGGACACCGACATCGTCCCCATCATCGAAGATTTCACCAACTACCTTCAGACGCGCATCTCCTCGATGGTGAATATCCGATTCGAAAAACCCGACCACCCCATCGTGCTGCCATTGAACAAACAGCTGTTCGAATGGGTCATCGAAAATCTCTGCAAAAACTCCGCCGATGCTATGGAGGGCAAGGGAAACATCACCGTAACCATCACGGAAGAGAAAAACCGCGTCTATATCGATGTGACAGACACCGGCAAGGGCATCCCGGCGAAGATGCAACGCCGTATCTTCTCCCCCGGCTACACGTCAAAGAGCCGCGGATGGGGCCTCGGTCTGACGCTCGCGCGCCGCATCATCAACAACTACCACAAAGGGAAACTGTTCGTCAAATCCTCTGTAGTCGGCGAGGGCACCACGATGCGGATTCAAATGAAAAAACAATAGCGCATACGGTGTGCAGAGACATTCCTTGCTGTACATCCGCTTTCACGTAAAGCCTTAATACACATACACATACGTGTAAATCAACGTGCTATCGTCCATTCCCGTTTCCCAATTCGGGGACGTGGCATAAACCTTCGTGGGATAATCCTTGTAACAATCGTACGAATAGGTGAAAGATTCCGTATGGGCGTATATATCATACATTTCCGAAACCAACACATTCCGCACATTGTTTTTGCTACAGAAGACGTATTGCGGTTGGTCGTTGATCAGCGAACGATCCAGCTGCAGCGAAAGAAAGCCGTTCTTCGGATTGATACTGTTGTCATAAATGTACGTGAAGGTCAAGTGCTGGGTACTGTCGGGGCGGACTATCTCCATCTCCAGATACCGCACATTATCACCGTCCCATTGGAAATCCATCTTGACAGACGAATAGTTGTAAGTCTCTATTTTACTGTCTTTTGTCGGAAACACGGATTCCAGCACGTCCGCGTTACCAGGAAGGAAAAGAGAGAACAAATCGACATTTCCTGCACCTTTGGCTGGTTTCTCAATGGATATATGGGCCAATTTGTCCTTTTCATACGTCAAGTGATACGTTTCGACCAACTTTTTGTTGGAATAGGTGTTGATGGTGGTCAAAAGTTTCCCTTCGTAGAGAAACTCCGTGTATTGGTTGTCCCTCTCGATACGTGCGAGGCGGTTTTGTTCATCGTAAACATAGTTATCCGTGTAAAGAATGTTCCCACTCGACCGAAAACGATCTATTTTAGAGAGCGTGGACTCGTTCCACACCCACTGTTCCAGGAGATAGTGGGAATCCGTCTCGTTGTAAATCTTCTCGATGCGCATCTTGGGATTATACACCCCGAGCTGCTCTTTCTGACAAGCATAAAACGCTGTCAGCAGGGCAATTCCGACAACAATAAAACATAATTTCTTCATTATGAGCGGGTTTTGATTAATCCTACAATTTTTATGATTATTAGACGGCAAAAATACACTTATTATCGTTGATATATCTTTAAAAAATGTACCTTTGCCACCGTTTTTGATGGAATAGTTTCAACAAGCATAAATAAAATCGTATGAGAAAAAACTTTGTACTCACATTGTTATGCAGCCTGATCGCATTCGGAAGCGCGATGGCCTGCACGAACTTCATCGTCACGAAGGGGGCCAGCAAAGACAGTTCCTGCTTTGTGACGTATGCCGCCGACTCGCACCAGCTGTACGGCGAGCTCTACTACCGTCCGGCGGCGGACTATCCGGCTGGCACGATGATGGATGTCATCGAGTGGGACACGGGCAAGAAGCTCGGTCGGATCCCGCAGGTGGCGCATACCTATTCGGTGGTGGGCAACATGAACGAATTCCAGCTTGCTATCGGCGAGACGACCTACGGCGGCATCCACGAACTGGAGCAAGGCCAAGGTCTCATCGACTACGGTTCCCTGATTTACATCACGCTGCAACGGGCCAAGAACGCCCGCGAGGCCATCAAAGTGATTTCCGAACTGCTTGACGCTTACGGATATGCGAGTGAAGGCGAATCGTTCTCCATCGTGGATCCCAACGAAGCTTGGATTCTCGAGCTGATTGGCAAGGGCGAGAAAATGCTCGATGCCAAGGGCAAAGTGGTGAAGGGTTGGAGCAACGGCGCCGTGTGGGTGGCCCGCCGCATCCCCGACGGCTACGTTTCCGGTCATGCCAACCAATCGCGCATCACCACATTCCCGCTGCGTGACGGCAAGACCTCCATCACCAACAGAGAGCTCGACAAGATCTTCCTGCCCACGGTGGAAACCGTCTATTCCTACGATGTCATCTCCTTCGCCCGTCTGAAAGGGCTCTACCCCAAGGATGTGAAGGCTGCTCCTGACGCACAGTTCAGCTTCTGCGACACCTACAACCCCATCACCTTCGACGGCGCACGCTTCTGCGACGCCCGCGTGTGGGCCTTCTTCAATCACGTCAACCCTGCGGAAGCGGCCAAGTATGAGGACTATGCCCGCGGTGACAATCTCAAGCACCGTATGCCGCTGTGGATCAAGCCCGCCAACAAGAACCAGATTGACGCGCAGTTCATGATGCAGATGATGCGCGACCACTACGAAGGCACCACGATGGATATGAGCAAGGATCTCGGCGCGGGCCCGTACGCCTGCCCGTACCGTTGGCGCCCGATGACCTGGTCGGTCGATGGCAAGAACTACATCCACGAACGCGCCACCGCCACGCAACAAACGGGTTTCGTGTTCGTTGCGCAGTGCCGCAACTGGCTGCCCGATCCCTTCGGCGGCATCTTCTGGTTCGGCGTTGACGATGCCGGTTCCAACTGCTTCGTGCCCATGTTCTGCGGCATCACGGAGATTCCGGAAGAGTTCAAGGAAGGCAACGGCTCGATGGTGGAGTACTCTCCGACCGCCGCGTTCTGGACCTTCACCAAAGTCAGCAACTATGTCTATACGCGCTACAGCGATATGATTAAGCACGTGAATGAGAAACAGGCAAAGTGGGAGGGGAAATTCGTGAAAGACATCGACCAAATGTCGGCCAAGATGAAAGACCTCTGCATGCAGAATCCCGATGCGGCCCGCAAGGAACTCAATGCCTACTCCAAACGTGCCGCCAATGATGTCTGCCAGGAATGGAACCGTCTGTTCGAATACCTCCTGGTGAAATACCACGACGGAAACGTGAAGAAAGAGGAGAACGGCAAATTCGTGACCAATGGCAATGAGAAGCCGCAGGTGGTATTCCCCGACCAGCCCCGTTGGCCGGATGAATGGTATCGAATGATTGTACGCGACTGCGGCAAAAACATCGAAGCGAAATAAGGACTCGGAAGCATCCGACGTCATACTAATAGATGCTATGGGCGCGCCAGCAATGGTGCGCCTTTTTTACCGCACATCCATTGCGGATTTTTTGTACTTTTGCACCGCCGTTTCGCCTTAGTGCGTACGGTGTTTTATTGAAAGAAAGCGCATTTCGCTTATCCGTCAGTATGAACTTGAACCATTCACTTCGGTATGCACGGATACTGTGAATAGAGCTTGCCTGTTATTGTTTAATTGCCAACAATCAGGTGGGGCTCATTCATCCGTATCTTGCATACAGGGAAGGTTCAAGCCCTACACTGAAGATGCCGTGAATGGTAGGCTCCACTTTCTTTGTGCACTGGATCCTGTAGAGCCAACGGGAACAACAAGCTGACATCCAGCTTCTTAAAACAAGAAAAACGGACAACATCACCTCCCCCTATATCGCCATTTTCGACGGCCGAGAAATCGTCCATTTTCCGGAGGGCATCACCGAAATCGCCGAATGCGGATTCGTGGGTGCGCCTCTGAAAACGATTATTCTGCCCGACACGGTCACGAGCATCGGCCGCGCCGCATTCCTCGGCTCCGCCATCGAGAGCGTCATCCTCCCGGACGGGTTGAAGACCATCGACGACTACGCCTTCGCCGCTTGCCTGCACCTGCGGAAAATCTTCCTCCCGCAAGGATTGGAGCATATCGGTACAGGAGCATTCCTCGGCTGTGTAAGCCTGGAGACAGCACCCCTGCCCGATTCCGTGAAATTCATTGGGAACGAGGCGTTTGCGCTATGCCAGAATTTGAAGATGTAAGCTACTGAGGGGATTCGGCCGTTATTCCTGAACATACACGCGGGGAACGCGCTGCGAGATGCGGGTCATCAGCTCGTAACTGATAAGGCCGGCGGCCGCCGCCATCTCCGACACGGTGTTGCCCTCGCCATAGACAATGACCTCGTCACCCTCATGCACGCGCAACCCCGTAATGTCCAACATACACATATCCATGCAGATTTTACCGATAACCGGCACCTTCTGTCCCTGAACCAGCACTTTGCCGCGTCCGTTGCAGAGCTCCCGCGGATAGCCGTCGGCATACCCGATGGGGATGATGGCCACCTGGGTGTCGCGTTGCAACCTCCACGTGCGATTGTAACCGATGGTCTCGCCTGCCGGAATCTGCTTGATTTGGGTGATGACCGTTTTGAGCGTCACCACGTTATGCAATTTCATCGTCATCTCCGGGATTTCCGAACAGCCGTAGAGCTGGATGCCGAGCCGCACCATATCGAACTGCGCCTCGGGGAAACGGATGATGCCCGCACTGTTGAGGATATGGCGCAGGATTTTGTAGTCGAATGCGGCGCAAAGCACGTCGGTCATGCGACCGAACAGGGCAATCTGCCGGCGGGTGAAGGCGTCCTCTGCGGGATCTTCGGCAGCCGCCAAATGGGAGAACACCGACGCGATGCGCAGTTTCGGATTGCGCTTCACGATGTCGATGAGACGGGGAAGATCCTGCATGTCGAAGCCCAAGCGGTGCATTCCCGTATCCACCTTGACGTGGATGTTGAAGGTCGGGATTTCCGGATGCCGCGCCAGCACCTCCTCCAACTGCTGCAGATAGTAGAAATTGAAGATTTCCGGTTCGAGGCGGTGGTTGACCATCACCTCGAAGCTGTGGGCTTCGGCACCGAGCACGATAATCGGGGTGTCGATGCGGCGTTTGCGCAGGCGGACGCCCTCGTCGGTATAGGCAACAGCCAGGTAATCAATTCCTTGGTCCAACAACGTATTGACCAATTCCACATCGCCGAGCCCATACGAGGAGGCTTTCACCATGGCCACCATCTTTGTGTCGGGACGGAGACGGTTGCGATGGAAATTGAGGTTATAAGCCAACGCGGGCAGGTTCACCTGCATGATGGTCAGGTGGGTTTTATGCTGCAAAGCATTGACAACCTGTTCGAAATGGAAATTCCGGGCGCCTTTCACCAAGATGATTTCGTAGGAAATGGGCAGTTGGGACAGATGGTCCAGCAAGTCGGCCGTGTCATGGTAAAACAGCTGCTCTTCCAAATCGAAGACTCCTCTGTAACCTTCAAAGCTGCTGCCGACTGCAATCAAACGGCTGATATGGTGTCGTTTCAGTTGGGCGTTCAAGCGTCGGAAGTCCTCTTCCGCCAACTGTCCTACCTGTTCGAAATCAGAGATAACGAGCGTCTTTTTCGTCATCTGCGTCTGCGTGTCGAGGAAGTTCAGAGCGGCCGACAACGAGTTGATATCCAAGCTGTAAGTGTCGTTGACAATCACCGAATGGTTTCTGCCCTCCAGGATTTCCAGTCGCATGCTGATATGCGTGAGCCGTCCTAAATGGCTGTCGATCTCCTCCGGCGTGAACCCGACGTACAACAGCGTGACGATCACGTGGGTGACGTTCTCCAGGGAGGCGCTGTCGATGAAGGGCACCGTGTAGTTGAAGCCGTCAAGCGAGATGATGGTGCCGCCGGAATCCGCCGCCTGCATCTGCACGGGATAGGTGCTGCGGGAGTCGCCCCAGGAAATCTTGTTCAGACGGGCGTACTCGGGCAGTTGCAAAATCATGTTAAGTTCCTCATTGTCATTGTGATAAATCAGGACTTCCACATTTCGGAAGAGTTTGAGTTTTTCGATGATTTTGCGGTTGTTGCTTGGGAAGAACTGCGCATGGGCAGCTCCGATATTCGTCAGAATGCCGATGGTGGGGTCAATGATGTCGGCCAGCACCCGCATCTCGTTGGGACGGGAAATACCCGCTTCGAAAACGGCAATGTCGTGTTGGTCAGACATTTGCCACACGGAAAGGGGAACTCCGAGACGGGAATTGTAGCTGTCGGGGCTTTTCACCACCTTGAACTTGTCGTCGAGAATGGAGGTGAGCCACTCTTTGACAATGGTTTTGCCGTTGCTGCCGGTGATGCCGATGACGGGATAGTGGAATTGTTGGCGGTGCTTCTGCGCCAGACGCTGCAAGGCCGCCACGGAGTCCTCCACGAAGAGGAAGTTGGCGCCCTCGCACATCGTGTAGGTCTCCATCACCTTCGTTATCACAAAGTTGCGCACGCCAAGTTGGTACAGCGACGGGATATACAAGTGGCCGTCGTTTTTTTCCGTTTCGATGGCGAAGAAAAGAGTGCGCTCCGGCGCGGTCACTTTGCGGCTGTCGATGGCCAGTTCGGTGATTTGCGCACCGGGGGCGGCGATAATCGTCTCTTGAGGTTCTATAAATGCAATAACGTTAGTAAGTTCCATTGGACTCACCTTCAGTAAATCAGCGTGATACTAATATTCGTAAATGGTCGTGGTTGTCTCGGTAGTCTCATACGCAGTGCCGGGATTCTCGACATCCACGCGCGTGACCTTCACAGGATAATTATCCTCATATTCGTATGTGTATGTCTGATTGTCGAACGGAAGAGAACCGTTGACGTTGGTGATAATGGTCAGAGGGTTGTTTTTGTTCAAGTAAAGGTTGGACACCGCGTCGGTGCTCAGTTGGGCGAGCAATCCGCACGTCGGGTTGATTTTGTTGTCGTAGGTGATTTCCACTTTTTCCGTGACCGTACCGAGGAAACCACTATAGCTCACGTCGATGGTTTTCACATTGTTGCCGCTCCAATTCAGATTCATGACCACTTCGTCGCCTTTGGACTCCTTAGAGCATTTTCTTACGGCGGATTCCGCAGCCGGGCAGATTTCAGGGAACAGGTAACGCAGCGACTTGATCATGCCCGCTTTGTCCCAGTCAATGTCGTCCCAGCCATCGTCAAATTTTATTTTGATTTGGCTGATTTTATTTCCTTTGTGTTCGAATTCATAGCGTCCCATCTCCACACCTTCAGAAGTGAAGATGATCTTTTCGATTTTATTGCCGTCGTAGATGCACTCGCCATGTACACCAAAATCATCAATGGCAATCAGACGGTTCGATTTGTCGTAAGAGAACGTGGTGGTGTAGATTTCCATTGCATGATCGTAATTGGAAACATCGTCAATAGACATAAGCAAGTCGCCATTCCAGTTCCACACTTCCTTCAGTGTTTGCGTCCCGTTGTCAACCGTGTAAATCTTCTGGATTTTCTTGGAAGGGTTATAAACGCCATCCGGAGTCTTGTTGCAGGCAGAAAACATTGCAATCACAGCAATGCACAGACAAAAAACGATGTTCTTTTTCATACTTACAAGTCTTAAAATGATGCGGCAAAAATACAAAAAATCCATTCTGTGGAAGACGAAATAATTTCGTACTTTTGCGGCCTGAAAAAACGGTTATGCGTTACTTCCTCCATTTGGCATACAACGGCTCCGCGTTCTTCGGCTGGCAGATTCAGCCGAACCACCCGTCCGTGCAGGAGACGCTGGAAACCTGCCTGTCGCTGTTGCTGCACGAGGAACGCGTGGCGGTCACCGGCTGCGGGCGCACCGACACCGGCGTGCACGCCAGTTCCTACTACGCCCACTTCGACACCGAGAAGGCTTTCTCCCGAGACGAATGCCGGCAGTTGGTCCTCAAGCTCAACAACTTCCTGCCGAAGGAGATCGTCATCTTCGACCTGTTCGAGGTGGCTCCGGACCTGCACGCCCGCTTCGACGCCGAGAGCCGCACCTACCAGTACCACGTCTGCACCCGCAAGGATCCCTTCAAGCTCCAGTTCGCCTACCACTGCCACCGCGCCATCGACGTGGAGAAGATGAACGAGGCGGCGGCATTACTCCTTCAGAACGAAGACTTTACCAGTTTCTCGAAAGTACACACGCAGGTCAACAACTTCATCTGCCACGTCACCGAGGCGCACTGGGACCGCGTGGATGACGAGCTCGTCTTCACCGTCACCGCGAACCGTTTCCTTCGCAACATGGTGCGCGCCCTGGTGGGCACGCTGTTGGAGGTCGGCTTCGGAAAACTCACCGTCCAAGACTTCCAAGACATTATCAACCAAAAAGATAGATGCGCCGCAAAAACTTCCGTGCCGGCGAATGCACTATTTCTGACAGAAGTGCGTTATGACACCATGAAACGATGAATAGTATGAGTATGAAGCATATAGTTTATACGATTTATGCCATGACGGTTGTTGTGGCATTGGCGTTCACCCTTCCCTCCTGTCACCGCAACAACAACGCCGAGGGGAATCTCGAGTTCTCGGCCGACACGGTGATGTTCGACACGGTGTTCACCACCATCACGTCGAGCACGCGCACCTTCACGGTACGCAACACGACAGGGTCGCCGGTGGAGGTCGATATCGTGTTGGCGGGCGGCAAGCAGTCCTACTACAGCATCAACGTGGATGGCGTGGCGGGCACGGAGTTCCGCAATGTGGAGATCCCCGCGCACGACAGCCTCTTCGTCTTCGTGAAGGTCAACATCAACCCCACCGACCAGAACATGCCCTATTTGGTGACCGACTCGGTGATGTTCTACCAGAAAAACCGCACACAGTCGGTGCAGTTGGTGGCTTTCGGGCAGGACGCGCACTTCATCATCCCCGACCACACGGGCGGCAGCCTTCACTACAACATCGTCGCGCACGAGCACGAACACGTGCACTGGACCAACGACAAGCCGTGGGTGATTTACGGCTGGGCGGTCGTGGATTCGCTCGGCAAGCTCACCATCGACCCGGGCACGCAGGTCTATGTGCACAGCGGCGGCGGCATCTGGGTCTATCGCTACGGCAACATCCACATCAACGGCACGTTAGACGAACCCGTGACCATCACCGGGGACCGTCTGGAATCGTTTTTCGCCAACGACTACGCCCAGTGGAACTCGCTGTGGATCAACGAAGGCAGCGAAGACAACCTCATCGAGAACGCCATCATCTCCAACTCCTCGTATGGCATTCATTTGGAGGCCCTTGAGGAATTTACCGGCAACAAAACCGTCATCAACAACTCGGTCATCCACAACAACCAGGTGATGGGCGTGCGGGCCGAGGGCGCCGTTTTGGAGATGAACAACTGCCAGGTGAGCAACAACGGGAAATACAGCCTTGCGCTGATGGTGGGTGACTTCACGCTCAACCACGTGACGGTGGCCAACTACTTCACGCAGTCGTCGCGCTCAACGCCCGCCGTGGCCGTCACCAACAACTTCGACAAGGCGGTATCTGATGGCAACCAAGCCTATATGGTGACCTACCTCGGCGACGCGAACGCCACCTTCAATAACTGCATCATTTACGGTCCTTTGCTGAGCGAGTTCGGAACCGGCACCAAAGAAGGCGCAGCGCTGAACTACACTCTGCGAAACTGCATCGTGAAGAAAGACAGCCTCAACAACGAGCACTTCATCAATTGTTCCAACGCAAACCCAAAGTTCATAGCCACTTACGGGCAAAATTACAACATTGAGGAGACCTCCCCTGCCATCGATGCGGGTATGGAGGGCTTGGGCATCACCACCGACATCCTCGGCCGCCCGCGCAACGGTATCCCCGACATCGGTGCATACGAATATTACCCGATTCCCGAAGAGAAAATCGCGAGACGATGATAACGTTATCATTGGCTTGTGCCTATAGGGGCATTGGCCAACGAACATAGGGGCATCGGCTCATGAACGTATGTTCATCGGCCCGCGAACATACGTTCATCTGCGTAAGACAACCCTTGACCGCATAACCGAAAAAATCGTATCTTTGCCGCTCAATTAGAAATTATAAAATACGATGAGTCTCGAGTTATCAGAACAAGAAATTATCCGCAGAAAGAAATTGCAGGATCTGCTTGATTTGGGCATTGACCCCTACCCTGCCGCCACCTACGAGGTGAACGCCACCACCGCCGAGATTTTGGAGAAATACCCGAAAGACAACAGCCTCTTCCAAGAGGTCAGCATCGCCGGACGTATTATGAGTCAGCGCATTATGGGTGCCGTCTCCTTCTACGTGCTCCAGGATGCCGTGGGCAAAATCCAAGTCTATGCCAAACGCGACGAGATCTGTCCCGGCGAGGACAAGACGATGTACAACAGCGTGTTCAAGAAATTGGACATCGGCGACATCATCGGCGTGAAGGGTTTCGTGTTCACCACGCAGACCGGCGAGATCAGCATCCACGTCAAGGAATTCACCATCCTCTGCAAGTCGGTGTGCCCGCTGCCCATCGTCAAGGAGAAAGACGGCGTAGTCTATGATGCCTTCCAGAACCCCGAGCAGCGCTACCGTCAGCGTTACATCGACCTCATCGTGAACCCCCATATCAAGGACACGTTCATCAAGCGCACGCTGTTGGTCAACACGATGCGTAACTATCTGAACGAGAAGGGTTACCTCGAAGTGGAGACCCCGATTCTGCAACCGCTCTACGGCGGCGCGGCGGCTCGTCCCTTCAAGACTCACCACAACACGTTGGACATGACGCTCTACCTGCGCATCGCCGACGAGCTGTATCTGAAGAAACTCATCGTGGGCGGCTTCAACGGCGTCTATGAGTTCTCCAAAGACTTCCGCAACGAGGGTATGGACCGCTTCCACAACCCCGAATTCACCCAGATGGAGCTCTACGTGCCCTACAAGGACTACAACTGGATGATGGAGACCGTGGAGGAGATGGTCGAGCGCATCGCCCTCGCGCTGCACGGCACCACCAAGGTGCAGGTCGGCGACAACGTCATCGACTTCAAGCGCCCGTGGAAACGCTACACCATGTTCGAGGCCATCGAGCACTTCACCGGCACCGACATCTCCGAGATGAACGAGGAGCAGCTCGCCGCCTTCGCCAAAACGCAAGGCGTGGAGGTGGATAGCTCTATGGGCAAGGGCAAACTCATCGACGAAATTTTCGGCGAGACTTGCGAGTCGAAGCTCATCCAGCCGACCTTCATCTACGACTACCCCATCGAGATGTCGCCGCTGACCAAGAAGCACCGCAGCAAACCCGGTCTCACCGAGCGTTTCGAAGGTATGTGCAACGGCAAGGAGATCTGCAACGCCTACTCCGAGCTCAACGACCCGCTCGACCAGCGCAAGCGTTTCGAGGACCAGCTGGAGCTCGGCAAGCGCGGTGACGACGAGTCGATGGTGCTGGACGAGGACTTCCTCCGCTCCTTGGAAATCGGCATGCCCCCGACTGCCGGCCTGGGCATCGGCATCGACCGTTTGGCGATGATTATGACCAACTCGCCCTCCATCCAAGACGTGCTCTTCTTCCCGCAGATGCGTCCGGAGAAGAAGCAGGAAGTGAGCAAGGACGAAGAGTTTGTCGCGTTGGGAATGGATGCCGCGTGGATTCCGGCCTTGAAGAAGCTGAACATCCTGACGTTGGAACATCTGAAAAACGCCAACCCGAACAAGCTGCTGAACGACCTCGGCGGCCTGCGCAAGAAACTGAAATTAGAAGTTCCCGCCGCGAAATTGGAGGATATCCAAGGGTGGATCAACAAATTGGCGTAGGTTTTAATACGAATTTGTCACGAAATTGTTCCCATAGAGACGCACTGTTGTGCGTCTCTATCTTTTTATTGCTTTTCCGTCAGATATTTCCAGTACCGACGGGGCATGTCATTGAGTTGCTTGCGGGGATTCAACCGTTCGCGGATGCAGATGGCCTTGAAGTAGGTGCGCCAGAGATCCTGCAACAGCTGGTCGTCCTGGCTTAGCAGCTCCTCGTTCAGCATCCCGTTGTCGAGGCTGAAGGGCACCGAAGCCTCGTCGGCGAACGTGATACGTGAGGGATAGCCCGCACCGTCGTAGTAGAAGCCGTAGTGCCGCTTGGCGTCGTAAATCAGCCAATGCTGGTCGTTGAAACGGTCGGCGAAGTGGTCGGTGACGAGCGGCAGGACGTTATGGTCGGGTGCGACGACGGCGAGGTAGGTGCCGTCCTTGGCCTTCTGGAACCGCACGAACTGCTTCATCCGCAGCTGTTCGTGCATCACCTTGCGGGCGATGTTGGTCACGGCGAGCACGTCGGGGTCAGCGAAATTGTGGCTGTAGGCCTTGCCGCTGTTCTCCGGTTGGCGGAAGACCTTGCAGATGTACTGGAACAGAGGCCGGCACACTTCGGGCAGTTCCGACAGCCAGCTCACGAACAGCAATCGCACCGCCTCTTTCGGAAGTCGTTTCTCCAATCCCATCCACACGCGGCCCGCCTTCTCCGCATCGCTTTGGACCGTATGGACCTCATCGCCGAAAAGGGGCATCTGGTCGCCTTCTTTCAACAGTTCCTCCGGCTGTTCCCGCCGCGCAAAAGCGTCGAAAACCGCTGTGAGGAGGCCGTCGAAGGTGTTGTCGAAGGTGTAGAGGGTCATTTTTTGAATGGGTTATTGAAGCTGGTTAGTAGTTAGTAGTTAGCAGTTAGTAGTTAGTAGTTTGCGGCGGTTCTGGCAGGAAGAAGAAATCGGGGGGATTTTCTGGTTGCAAAGATACAACTTTTAGAAATAATTCTTCGGAATATGAAAATAATTACTATTTTTGCACTCTAGAAACATAAAGAACGATAGAAGATGTGCACATACAATAGTTGCGTGTCGGAGACACGCAACAAGTTCAACAAGTTATTTTACCCACTGCAACCGGTAGAAATACCCAACTTCCGGATTTGTCAAGACATATTCGTAACTCTTGGAATGCGAATTGAAAGAAACTGTCTCAAGTATTTGATAATCCGTCGGGATTCCGCTGTTGATAGGTTTTCGCATAAATTGTGCCCTTTCTGAAAAACGATCGTCTTTATATGCCAATATCACACGGAAATCAACGACACTGATAGGTTCTTCAATCTTGACATCCAGATATGGTTGTGCAGTATTGTCCACATCATCCATGTTGGCATGGAAATGAACTACTGCGGATTCATTGTAAGAAAGTGCTTTCTTGAATTTCAGGACAACATGGTCATAGTCATTCGAAGTGTTTTCAATTATTTTACCATCGCAATCCTGTAGGGTTGAGCTAATAATCGGCTGTTTGGAGCCTGACCATTTGAATGCCCATTTAATACTTGGTAAAAAGGCTCGCTTAGATTGAATCAGACGATAACCATCATAGATAATGTGATTTTGGTTAATGTATTCACATTTTGTAAAGAACGAAAGCTTTATGTATTCCCTGTCAAATTCTTTGTGGACAATTTTGTGAATGGCATACCAAACTGAAAGCAGCAATGCTACAAGAAAGACAATGATGGCAATCAACACAATAACAACCTTGCTTTGATCCGAACTCAAAGCGACAAAAAAGCCTGCAATTGAGGATATGCCACTCAAAATCGCAAGCCAAAACAATAATGTTTCTTTTGTATTGCCTGTCATACTGTACTGATAACTAATCTGTTCCCATATTTATTTTTTTTATTTTTGGTTTAATAAAACACCGCAAAAATACACAAATTTTAATCACAAAACACTTCTCTCTGATTTTTTTCTAATAAAACGAATAATATCATAATAAACCATTGTATATTATGACGTTATCTCTAAAAATATACGAAAAGAGGCCGGCGAAGCCACCTTCCACATCAACGAGGAAGTGCTCTCAAGCATCCGTATTTAATCTCGAACCGACTGGGGGCGGCGTGTGTAGTTGCGTGTCTCCGACACGCTGACTCCGTGTGCGCACGCCCAACCCCACACGGCACTCACTTCGTTCGTTTCGTGTGGGGTTACTAAAATGACATCATCCCCATTGCCGCTACCGAGCTTCTGCCCCTGTGGGGCTCCTCGTGAACACGACAGCAAATCAACAGCCAACGACCATCGGAACGGGAAGCGGATTTTCGAGGTGGTGGTGTAACGAACGGCAACAGAAAGGGCTGCCGCACTGCGACAGCCCTACAACCCGTTTTTTCTCGCTTTAGCGCTCACAGCGGCTTGGGCGTTTTTTTTTTATTAAGCCGCCCCGCCGCTGTTCGCTGTTCCATTCTTGCTTTCTATTTTATTTCTTGCTTTTCCCTTTAGCATTCCATTCCGATGGTAAACTAAGGGACGAGAACCAGACGCAAGCCGAGGCAGATGAGCCGAGAGTCGGGGGTGATGGCGTCCCGATACGAGGAACGGCAGTTCCAGGCGTCGCTGTACCAGCCGCCACCACGGTACACGCGGGAGGAGCCCGAAGAGGCACCTTTGGGATTAGTCTGCGCGGCATCCGTGTAATCGCCGTACCAGTCGGAACACCATTCATATACATTACCCGACATATCATAGATTCCAAGCTCATTGGGCTTTTTGGTCTTGACGACATGGGTGCCATAGTCGGGACTGCTTTTGCCTTTGTCGTAGGCATTAACCGTGTACCACGCCACAGTGTTAATGTCGTTACTGCCGCTGTATTTATAGCCTGCACTCTTCGTGCCACCGCGTGCCGCAAATTCCCATTCGGCCTCGGTGGGCAGGCGGAATTTCTTGCCCGTGAGTTCGTTCAGCCTGCGGATGAACTCCTGGCAGTCCTCCCAGCTCACGTTCTCCACCGGACGTTTCAGCGATCCGCTGGTGGTCACCATGGCTGCATCCCATTCCTGCCGGGTGGGTACATGCATCGAACCCGGTTTCTTGGCGTTGAGCCTTTGCACATCGGCCACGAAAGCGTCGTAGCTGCACCGTGCCGCATCGGTTTCCTTGGGTTTGAACTCAGACGGGTTGCTACCCATCACCGCTTTCCACAGTTCCTGCGTCACCTCGGTCTCGCCGATGTAGTAGGTGGAGAGCGTCACCTTATGGGCGGGCTTCTCCCAATCGTAGGCATCGCTGCCCTGCTCGCTGGTAGCCCCCATGGTGAACGTGCCGCCCTGCACCCGTATCATCTTGAAGCTCACGCCCTTCACCGTGATGGTGAGAGGACTTTGGGTCTGTTGTGCGAAAACAAGCGCCGGCGCCGCCACCAGCAGCGCCAACGCGATATAGAAACGTTTAGTCATATTTATTATCAATTCAATCCTTTAGACTAACTTTCTTTAGCCGTCAACTTATAATTACCCCCATCTGACAACCTAACATCTTTAATCTCATAACAAGTTCCAAACTGGCAAAATGTAATGCGTTCTATGTAGTCGCCGCGCTTAGAGTCCCAGCTCATAGTACATTTTCCATCGCTGTCAACCCAGTATTTTTCCCAACCGCCTTCATCTGTCCAGCTCGCTTTGTGAAAATAGACCGTCATATTGCCAGAGACGAAATGGCTTCCATCGGGCAGAAATATCTCCACCTTGCAACTGTATTGATCCCCACTCGAGACATCGGTATCGTTATTTGCTTTGGTAAATGCGCTTAAGACAAAAGCCGCCGTCATGACCAGAGCCATCAGCCCCATCACTTTGAAAGTTTTTTTCATACGAATTTGTCGCCGCGTTATATCCCATCCGGCACCGTCGGTTTTCATACTAAAAATTGATTAAAGATGTGCCGGAAGAGTTCAGGACGTTACGCACACAAAAAAAGCGTGGCACTTTTTCGCCTTCATCGGTTGTTCTGAGGTCTTCGACTACCTACAATTCCCAATTACAACGAGTAAAGCCCACGCCATACGGCGGGAGCGTCGCTGCTTCACTCTGGGAATTGTTTTTGAAATTGTCGAAGTTTCAGAACAACCAGATAAGCTACTTCGCTTTTTCCTATTCTATGGTGTGCATAACGGAATTATGCGGTTCTGATCATAGGCGATTTGCTTCGTTACTACTTATTTTCTTTTTTCAACAGTTTCGGGTGTTCCAGTCTTTCCTTGTCTCTACGCGGTTCTCTCATAAACCAATTTTCTATCTTGTTCTACACTTTTCCGGGCAAAAGGGGCCAACGACCGCTCTGTCACCAAATCCACATTCCGACCTAAAAGTTCCTTTAATTCCTCATACATGCCGAAAAAATCCATTCCTACTGTCTGGGAGTGGTCCAAAACAATGAGAATATCCACATCGCTTTGGGATGTTTCCTCTCCGCGGGCGAAGGAACCAAACAGCCAAGCTTTCAAAACCGGTTTTGTCTTGAAGTACTCCGCTAACATGTTCGACATCATTTCAGTACTCATAATCAGAATGTTTTTTTCAACCCGCAAAGATACAACTTTTTCCATATAACCGCTACCTTGGAAGTTTCAGGTTTCAGGGGAGTTACTCTCCCCCTTTAGGAGGGTTGGGTGGGTCAAACTCCAACGACAGCTGTGCCTCCCTCGCGGCAAGCTTCTGTTCGGCCTTGGAGACCAGCAGCGGGCGGAGACGTTCGGGGCTGAGCTCGTTGATGCCGAGGAGGGGCTGCAGGTTGGAGGCGCCGAGCTCGTGGCAGGTGATGAAGTACTTCGCCTTCTTCATCACCACGCCCATCTTCTTGAGGTCGAAGGTGGTCAACCGGTTGAAACGGCGGGAGTTGACGATGAGCCACGCCGACTTGGTGCCGAGACCGGGCACGCGGAGCAGCATCTCGTAATCCGCCGTGTTAATATCCACGGGGAAAAATTCGGGATGCCGCAACGCCCACGCCAACTTGGGATCAATCTCCAAGTCGAGATTCGCATGGGCATCATCCACCAACTCATCCACTTTGAAATGGTAGAATCGGAGCAGCCAGTCGGCCTGGTAGAGACGGTTCTCTCGTACCAACGGAGGCTGTTTCAGCACCGGCAACCGCGAGCCGTAGGTGTTCACGCTCACGTAGCCCGAGTAATAGACGCGGCGCATCGTGGGCTGGTTGTATAGCAGGGACGACATGCCGAGGATGTCGCGGTCGGTCTCCTTCGTGGCCCCCACAATCATCTGGGTCGATTGCCCAGCAGGCACGAAGCGAGGTGCATGGCGGTACTTCTTACGGTCCTCCTTGTTCTCGAGCACGCCCTGCTGGATGAGCTGCATCGGCTGGAAGACGCTCTTGTGGCTTTTTTCCGGCGCGAGCATCTTGAGCGACTCCTCCTTGGGAATCTCGATGTTCACGCTCATACGGTCGGCGTAACGGCCAGCCTCCGCAAGCAACTCCTGCGAGGCGCCGGGAATGCTTTTGAGATGGATGTAGCCGTTGAAGCGGTGGATGAGCCGCAGGTCGCGCACGATGGCCGTGAGCCGCTCCATCGTGTAGTCAGGGTTGCGCACCACCCCACTCGACAGAAACAATCCCTCGATGTAATTACGGCGGTAGAACTCCATCGTGATCTCCTCCAACTCGCTGACACTGAGCGTGGCCCGTTTGATGTCGTTGCTACAGCGGTTGATGCAGTAGGCGCAATCGTACATGCAATGGTTGGTGAGCATCACCTTCAGCAACGAGATACAGCGGCCATCGTCGGCGAAAGAGTGGCAGATGCCGACACCGCCAACCGTGTTGCCCACCATCCCCTTCTTGCCGCCGCGCACGGTACCGCTCGACGAGCACGAAACATCGTACTTGGCCGATTCCGCAAGCACGCGAAGCTTCTCCATTGTCTTGTCGGTGAGCATATTACGATAGGTTTACCGTTTTATTGAGAGCGGCCGGTGCCGTTGCGCACCGACCGCAATACAGATCACTAAATGGCGTGCCTACTTGGTGTAAAGGTAGCGTTTGATGCTCTTCTTCGGCGTCTTCTCGAACTCCTGGATGTGCACCTCGACCTCGTTGATCTGCTCGTAAGCGGCGAGGTTCTTGTTCACCTCCTTGCGCACATTGTCGAGCTCGCGCGCCACGCCGGCGGAATCCAGTCCGGCCGCATCGCAGGCGTCAATGTCGGGGTGGATGAGCGCCACAATGCGGTTCTCACGCTGCACCACGATGCTCTCCATCACGAACGGCATGTTGTTGAGTTTGTCCTCGATCTCTTCGGGGTAGATGTTCTGACCCGACGGACCGAGCAACATGGTCTTGCAGCGTCCCTTGATGAAGATGTTACCGTCCTTATCAACGTAGCCGAGGTCTCCGGTGCGGAGCCAACCGTCGTCGGTGAAGCTGCCCTTCGTGGCTTCCTCGTTCTTGTAGTAGCCGAGCATCACGTTGTCGCCGCGGACCACAATCTCGCCGACACCTTCGGAATTCACGTCATCGATGCGCACCTCCATATTGTCCAAAATTTGTCCGCAGCTGGTGGGTACGAACTTGGACCAGTGCGAGTAAGAGATGAGCGGGGCGGTCTCCGTCATACCATAGCCGATGGTGAACGGGAATTTGAGCTTGCGCAGGAACTTTTCGACCTCGACATTCATGGCCGCACCGCCGATGATGACCTGCTCGAAAGAGCCGCCGAACACGCCGACGAGCTTCTTGCGGATCTGGCTGAGCAGCACGTCGTCGATATAAGGCACCTTGAGCACCCAGTTCATAGGCGGTTTGGCAATCATGGGTTGGATCTGCTTGCGGTAGATTTTCTCGATGATGAGCGGCACACTCAGAATGAGAGTGGGCTTGATCTCGGAGAAGGCGGCAAGAAGCACCTTCGGGGTCGGTGTTTTGGTGATGAAGTAGGTATGACCTCCGATGGTGGAGTTTCCGAGGAAGTCGAAAGCGCAACCGTAGGCGTGGGCCAGCGGCAGGAACGTCACCATACGGTCGCCGGGGAAGAGTAGCTTGTGCGACGGATTGCCGGCGGCGTACGCGTGATGGCCGAAGATGGCGTTGGAGGCCAGCGCGCGCCCAGTCGTCATCACTCCTTTTGAGAACCCCGTTGTTCCCGACGTGTAGTTGATAGAGGCCAGTTCCTCATTGTCCTTGTAGTCGTAGCGGATGCTGTCGGGGAAGAACATCCCCTGGAACTTCGCATCGAAGAGTTTCTGGATAGCCT
The DNA here is from genome assembly GCA_900319925.1 of uncultured Bacteroidales bacterium. Taxonomy (GTDB): domain Bacteria; phylum Bacteroidota; class Bacteroidia; order Bacteroidales; family WCHB1-69; genus F23-D06. The sequence goes on from ONQE01000015.1 coordinate 23,273, forward strand.
CCGGGGAGATGATTTCGCGCGGCAACTCGAAACGGGTGCCCGACTCCTCATCGATGATGGGCAGCGCACTCTCAATGACCGTCAACGGACGGAAGTCGGTGAGTGAGAAGACCGCACGCACCTGGCCGAGCTCGTTCTCGTCAAGATGATCCCAGTAATAGTCACCGGAGAAGAGCAGTTTGGAGTCGGAATGCTTGATGATATGATGGACGTTCTCGGGACGGAAATCCTGCAGGATGGGGACGATGACCGCGCCGTAGGTGACGGTGGCGATATAGGCGACGGCCCAACGGGTGCAGTTCTTCCCGATGAGGGCGATACGGTCGTTCTTCTGGATGCCGCACTGCTCAAACAGCAGATGCAACTTCTCGACCTGCTCGGCCACCTGACCGTAGGTGAGCGTGAATTTTGTCTCATAATCTGTGAAGGCTTCCAGGTCCCAATAGCGACGGAACGAATCTTCGAACAGACGCACAAAGTTTTCTTTTATCATTGTCTTGGTTTTAAGTTAATGTTCTATCGTTTTAATATTTAAGCAATTACAACACGTCATTGTATAAAATGGCGACTGTTTTTTGCGGCTGCAAAGAAACGATTTTTTTTGTTAAGATTTGAATGCGGTGGAATGCGAAAAAAGTGTATCTTTGCCGCCGATTTGAGAGTCGTGTGTTTCACGCGTTCAATCGACAGAAGCCGAAGTGGCGGAATAGGTAGACGCGTTGGTCTCAAAAACCAATGAGGTAACACTCGTACCGGTTCGATCCCGGTCTTCGGTACTCCAAGAAAAAAGCACTTAGTCAAACGGTTAAGTGCTTTTTTTGTACCCTCTCTTCGGGCTTTTTTGTGGAGCCGACGGGAGTCGGACCCGCGACCTCATGCTTGCGGAGCATGCGCTCTACCAACTGAGCTACGACCCCTTGATTTCGGGCGGCAAAAATACAAAATTATCGGACATCTCCAACATCTGTTGAAAAAAATCCTGTCCTTTCATCCCATCTACATATCGGAATGGTGACGACCAGCGTCATCTACGACAACATCATATCTTCTCGAAACGCGCCGCCACCCACTTGTCCTTGACCTTGTGGTCGAGGTAGCGAAGTCCATTCTCGGCACAGCAGAGGCGCAACGCCGGCAAATCCTCCTCATAGAAGCCGCTCAGGAAAAGCAGGGCGTTGTCATTCATGCACTTCACATAGTGCGGGATGTCCTGCAACAGGATATTGCGGTTGATGTTGGCCAGGATGATGTCGTAGCGTTCGGCACCGAGCAGCGAAGCATCGCCCAGAAGCACCTTGAGATGGTCGCAATGATTATGCTGGGCATTCTCCACCCCATTGCGATAGGCCCATTCGTCGTTGTCGATAGCCGTCACCGGGGAGGCTCCCTTCATCGTGGCAAGGATGGCCAAGACGCCTGTGCCGGCACCCATATCGAGCACAGCCTTCCCGTGCACGTCCGTCTCCAACAGATAGGAGACCATCTGCGCAGTCGTGGCGTGGTGCGCCGTCCCGAACGACATCTTCGGCTCAATCACAATCTCATACTCCGCTTCCGGCATCGGGGCGTGGAACGGAGCGCGAATGTAGCACTTGCCGTCAATCAGCACCGGCTCGTAGTTGGCCTCCCACGCGGCATTCCAGTCCTTGTCTTCCATCGGCGCCACCGAATACGAGACCTTCACCTCCGGATAGAGGGACGACTCCAACAAATCCTTGAAAACGTCCTCATTGTAATCTTTCTCGGGAATGTAGCACAGCAGCTCGTTCTCGCCGTCGCCGTCCATGAAACTGTCACACCCGGCATCCGCCATCAACGAGGTGTAAACCTCCTTCCACGGATCGGCAGGCTCTATGTTCAACTTGATCTCTAAATACTTCATTGTTTTGAGACTTGAGACTTGTGATTTTGGGAAGAGAATTCAAACGTCACACGTTTAATACTCGATCGGTTTTCCGGACAGGTTGAACCACAATTCCTGTTCGTCCTGGGTCTTCTTGTCCACAACGATAACCTTGTAGGCGGTAAGCTTGTCGGCGAGGCGTTTCACCGTGTAGAACTCCTTGAGCTTGTAAGACTTATACTCTTTCTTGAGGTAGTCTTGGATGGTGGCGGAGAGGTTCTGAAGGCCGCGATGTAGTTCATGTAGCCGTCCTCGGTCCACACCTCGTTGTTCACCTTCGGATATTTGAGTTTGAAAGCGGCCTTCACATTCTCAGGCACGCTGGAGGCGTCGTCGTTGTCGAGGCTCATGTTCATCTTCTCATAGTATTTGTTGAGGGCGTCATCCTCCTCACTCTCTTTCTTGGTGCCACCCAACTCGTAGTCGGGGTCAACCGTGCGAATCAGCTTGCCGGCCTTGTCGAAAAAAACGGTGGTCACGAGTTTGGCTTTGTAGTTGGCCTTCTCATAGAATTCCACCATGGTCTTGTCGTCCTTGTCGGCGCGCTGCTCCTTGACGGAGCTCTTGAAGCGCCAGCCGGGATAGAAGTCATTCAGATGTTTGGACATCAAGCCTGTGACGCTCTCTTCCGGCATAATGGTGAGCGTTTTCTCCCATACACCGTTCGGCTTGATATAGACAGCGGTTTTCTTGCCCTGGTTCAAGCAGCGGGCGATATACATGCTGTCCACGAGAAACCAGTTGAGCTCGGCGGGGTGCAGCACTTTCTTCACCAGCGCTTTGGAGACGACCTCGGGCACGGTGTTGGCTTTGATGGCGATGTTGCCGTGTTCATCTTTCACCACAGGCTCGGGTTTCTCTTTCTTGGGTTTGGATTCCTTCTGCTGGGAGGCGGAGGGTTTGCTGGCACTGGAGGATGAGCTGGCCGGTTTCGCGGCAGGAGTGCTGGTCGGCTTTGCCTGCGCCGTGGTCTTGGGCGCGTTCTTGGCAGCTTCCTTCGCGGCTTTCTCGGCGGCGGCCTTCTCGGCGGCCTCACGCTTGGCAGCCTCTTCCTTCTGTGCCTGCTTCTCGGCAGCGGCGGCCTTGGCCTGCTCTATTTTGTCGGGATGCTTTACCCTCGGATCCTGAAAGCCCTCGGGATCGTCGCGGGAGAGCAGCTGGTTCGTTCCTGAAGAGGAGAAGGTCAGCACGGAGGGTTTGGAGCCGACGGCATCCTCACGCACCTCCAGGTAATAGTGGGTGCTCACGTCCTCTTTTTCCTCCAAGGCGCTGACGCTGATGAGGTAGTCGGGGAAGTTCTCCTTCACGTAGTCGGTGATGGAGGAAGGCAGCTCGTTGACGGGCACATTGAACAGGGTACGGATCCATTCGCCCGCACCGCTGATATAGACTTTGCCGCTCGTGCTCCCGTCCTTGATGCTGGCGACGTAGGTTTGGCCTTCTTTCACCCAGCCGGTCACCTTTACGTAGGAATATTGCTCATCCAAGGTCTCCACCACATCGGATGGCACCTCGGCGGGTTTCAGCTTCTGTGCGAAGACATTGTTGAAGTTGACAGCAACTAACTGAATTACAGAAAGTAACAATACGAATAAAAACTTATTTCTCATTTTTGTCAGAATTTTCAAATCAAGCTACAAAAATAGTTTTTTTTTGTTCAATTCCAAAGTCAAAGTTCAATGACCGCTATTCAATGTTTCTCTGATTTTCGAAGTCAGGATGTCAATGCCGATGTTGTTTTGGCCGCCTACGGGGATGATGATGTCGGCAAGGCGCTTGGTAGGCTCGATGAAGAGTTCGTGCATAGGCTTGACGAACGTGCGGTAGTGCCGGATAGACTTGTCGAGGCCGCGGCCGCGTTCGATGACGTCCCGGCTGATGATGCGGATAAGGCGTTCATCGGCATCGGTATCGACGAAGACCTTGATATCCATCGTGTCGCACAGTTCGGGGTTGGTGAACACCAGGATGCCTTCCACGATGAGCACCTCGGCGGGATGCACGGGGATCGTCTCCTCGCCGCGCCGGCAGGTGACGTACGAGTAGGTCGGCATCGGGATAGTCTCACCCTGTTTGAGGCGCCGGATATGGTCAACCATCAGCGGGAACTCAATCGCGGAAGGGTGGTCGAAGTTGATGCGCTCCTTCTCCTCCTGCGTCAAGTCGCCGTTGTCGCGGTAATACGCGTCCTGCGACAGCACACTGACGTGATGTTTGGGGAACTGGTTGACAATTTTTTGCACCACGGATGTTTTTCCAGAGCCGGAGCCGCCGGCGATACCTAAGACTAACATAATGACAATGACATTGATTTGTGGCTGCAAAAGTGCAAAAAAAATCTGAATCCAGCTTTGGATTCAGATTTTTTTGTTGCCCCGATAGGATTCGAACCCATACAAACAGAACCAGAATCTGCGGTGCTACCATTACACAACAGGGCAATAGCTAAATGCGCGGCAAAAATACACTTTTTTTGATACCGCGCATTCATTTTAGAAATTTTTTTTTTAGCTGACGAAGATGACTTCATACCAGATATATCCATTCACCACAACTGCCTTATAATAAACGTTTTCCACTTTGTAGTAAATATTGTTTTCGAGGTAGAGCACTTCGTAGTTGCTGGGCAGTTCGGCCACTCGGGCACCGATCGGAGGGGCTACAACTTGGTAATTATTCTTATAGGGGAGGTAAAAAGTACCATCATCGTAGTAGTAGCTGACGTTGTTGTGGATCACGATCACGGGTCTCCAGGTGTTGAAGATGGCGTAGGCGATGACGGCTCCGAGGGGCGGGCGGCAGATCACGTAGTATCCATTCATGTGGCGGCAGAAGACTCCGTTGTAGAAGTAGTAGGGAGTGCCGTGGTAGTAAACCGGTTTCACACGGGAGGGGACGTGCATGTGTCCGTAGTAGTTGTGGTGGTTCGGGTGTACGTAGGGGTTGTGCGGGGCGGGGCCGTGTTCGGGACCAGGGCCAGGGCCGTGTCCGGGGCCTCCGTGCTTGTCATCACCACCGGTGTTACCGGTAGCGGGGCCTTCCGTGCGGGGGGCGGTGACGGGCTGCGGGGAGGGCGTTCCCTGGGCCGTGTATCCGCGTCTTTCCGTGGTGGCGGCGCTGGTCGGAGTGACGGCTCCGGTAGTGGCAGCAGGACGGGTCGTCGTGGTGGCAGGAGTGGTTGCCGTCGCGCTCGTGGCGCTCGTGGCAGGAGTTCTGCCTGCGGAGGAAGCCGCGGTTCCGCTCGTTGTCGGACGAGTTGCCGTGGTGGTTTGCGGCTTGGTTGCGCTCGTATTGCTGGTTGCCGGACGAGTCACCGTGGTGGTCTGCGGCTTGGTTGCGCCCGTGTTGCCAGTTGCCGGACGAGTGGTCGTCGTGGTCTGCGGCTTGGTTGCACCCGTGTTGCCAGTTGCCGGACGAGTCACCGTGGTGGTCTGCGGCTTTGTCGTCGGACGGGTCGTCGCCGGACGAGTCGTCGTCGGACGGGAAGCGCTCTGCTGCGCCTTTTGGTAGCTATCGTTAGCCCTGTTCAGTTGGGCGTCTCCTCTCTGCATCTGGCGGGCGGCCTGACTGGAGGCGGACGTCGCGCTGTTTTGTTGTTTAGTCGCCGAGGCTGCGGGCTTGCTGCCTGCGGCGGAACGGCTGGATGAGACCGGCGTCTGGGCCATGACTTCCATCGACACTAAACCTGCCATCAGGAAGATACTCATCATCATCATTAACTTTTTCATAACTCTGGTTTTTTAGGGTTAGAAGTTACCGATAAGACCGACCATCCGCCCAATTGTTTAATGCTTTATCACAATTTTCTGATGCATGACTTGACCCCCACGCTCCAACTCCAACAAATACATGCCATTGACAAGGCCTTGCACAGGAATCTCTATTGATTGTCCAGCATCGTAAGTCTGCGTATAAACAACCTGTCCTACCATATTATATATAGTGGCAACACAAGCATCGCCTGCGTCAGACAAGGTTACGTGGAGAAGATCGGAGGCGGGATTCGGGTGGACAGACATCTTGGTACCGAAATCCTCGATACCCGCGGCGTCGGTGGACCAATAGACCTTGAAGCCGGAAGCGTTCAGATAATTGTCCGCGGTAAAGGAAACCTGGATCCGGTTCGAGTAATAGGTGACCGTCCCGGGATTTTCATTGCCGGTAAAACTGTTCAACAGCACGTTGGGCATTGTGCTGATGTCATAAAAATCAAGATGGTCTTCCGGACTGATATCCAATTCCTCGAAGGTGAAGGTGATGGAAGTAGCTTCCGGGATACGAATCATCCAACGGCAGCCCATATTGTCTCTGTAGTTGTTCCCGTCACCGCTGTTATCGGTCATCACGCCCGAAGTCTCGTGGGTGGCGTGTGTGCCGCAGCCGATACCTTCACGCATAGCGTTGAAGCTCAGGTGCCAGCCCTGCTCCGTCACCGACCCGTCCGTCTCGAACGTGATGTACAGGCTGTCGGTGTTGAACTGGTAACTGGCATTGGAAATCGTCCCCGAGAACTCGGCGATCAGACTGTCCTGGGAGGGATGACCGTTCCAGAAGCGCAAGTAGTCGTGATTCTCCTGAGTAGCCAACTTGTCCAGCGTGACGGAGACGGCATACTGCATAGGGAGGGCAATAAAGTACGTGCAGGAGGTGTTGTCCTGATAGTTCAGGTTGCCGCTGCCATCCTCCAACGTACCTTCCGTGGCGGTAATCTCATGTCCTTCGCAATAGTTCGGATAGTTGTTGTATGGGGGATGCAGGTTGAAGATGGAGCACTGGCCATGGTTGTAACCACCGACCGCATTGTCATCGCTGCTCTGGGTGATGAAATAGCCGTTGCCAGAGCCGCCCCAACCGAAGTTGAAGTGGAAATAGTCATCGCTATTATAGCCGTCGCAGATAAACGCGTGCCCGCCGCTCTCCGAATAGCCGGAATAATAGAGCGGTCTGGCGACATCCAGGTCGGTCTTGAGCATCTGCCGCCACGCGGAATCGCTATAGTCGTGTTTCTGACGGAAATGGCTGTCGCTGTTATACCTGAAATAGGTGGACATAGCATGCGGAACATCAAACGACTGGGCACCGGAACCATCGGCGCCATAGCTCATATCCACCGAAGTGGCCGCATGGAAAATGAGCTTCGCCACTTCGTTGTTGTAGAAGTTGAGCTGGTCGCACATCGCATCATAGTTGTAGTGCTGCTGCGCGAAATTGACATAGAAGTTGCCGTAGTCCCACGTATAGTTCGTATGGCTGCCCGAGCCGTTCTCGGGGTAGCGGAAATAGTACATGAGCTGGGCCATTGCCACGGCCACGCAACCGTTCGGCACCTTGCCGTCGTACCCGCCGGGCGACTCTTCGTCACGCGGGGAGTAGTAGTTGTAGTACTTGCTCTGGTTCCATCGGGCCGTGATGAGCGGGGAGACGATGGTTTCCGTCAGCGTGGCGCGTGTCGGGTTGCGCAATTCCTTCCAAGCTTCCTGGATGCGCTCGCTGGCGGGCAGCTGCAGACGACGCACGGCGGCAATCTCGTCTCTATACTGCGACAAAAACGTTTCCACGCCGGGTGCGAGGTTGTCCACGTCGATATCGTCGGTAAAGCCATAGGCCAACACCGGCATGACGGCATCTTCGGCCGAGAGTATCAGGAAGCCCCGGCTGAAGTGCAACACGGCAGCATACACGTTACCACCGTCACGAAGGTAATCGCAGTCGCGATAGGAATAGGAAGTTGCCTCCGGACAAATTCCGGCCGCTTTCTGCTGGAACGCCCGTGTACCCAGCGTGAGCATTTCGTTCTTGGTGAGTGTTCGCCCCGCAAGTGCCATAGGGACTAAAAGGGCCAATACCAAAAGGTTTTTGAGTTTCATAAGAAGATTATGGGGTGAGAAATTAAAAATAAAAAAAGGACATCCCAAAAGATATCCTTTTATGTAGCTATACGTTCGAAAATGTTAAAGTTTTCAAAGAAATCAGTATTTCATCTCGTCGAACTCGTCCGGCTCGGGAATACTGAGGTCATCCGTGTCGTCGGCGGGTCTTTCGGAGTGGCCGTAGCCGATAGAGCTACGCTGCAGGGAAGCAATGAGCGAACCGATCATCTTGGTCAGCTCCATAAGTTCATTACGGGAGTGATCCTTGGCCTCTTCGGTGAGGACGCCGGAGCGGAAAGCGATTTCGGTGTGCACAACACACTCTCTCACAGAGCTCTTGGCCATCTTCAGATAGTACAGGAACTGGGTTCTATTGCGGGAGGAGCCCTCGGCCGTGTTCAAGGCGATATCCTGGGCGGATCTCAGGAACGACTTCTGCATAAACTTCTGGGTGTCAGCTATTTCATTCGTGGGGAGTTGTTGGTACAACCACACGATATAATCCATAGCCTTGGCATAAATTCTCAAATCCTCAAATCTGAAAAAACTGACGTTAATCTCTCTTTCGTTCATAATGCTTTGGTTTATTTTTTCGGGTGGCAAAGATACGATTATTTCTTTACACTTTGCCCAAAAATCGGCCTTGTTGATATTATATTTTGCGTGCCGCGAGTTAATCTTCTATCAGTTAGTTAATTATGCCTCGACAGAAAAAAGGCCTCCGTCCATTTGTCCACCGTTACAGGCCTTTTCAGTGTCAATAAAAAGTGTACTTTTGCGCCGTCAAAACGGGCAGAGAAACAGAAATGGGCAAGTTTGAAAAGATAAAACGAATATGGAGCATCGTCGTCAGCGAGTGGAAAACCCGCTATCGTCTGGTGTTCTCCAACGAAGAGACGCTTGAGCAGAGCTTCGTCATCCGCCGCATCACCATCCAGAAGATGGCCGTGGTCGCCATCCTGGCCGCCTTCGTCATCATCGTGCTCACCACCATCCTGATCGCCCTGACGCCCCTGCGGGTCTATATTCCGGGCTACACCAGCCAGAAAGACTACAAGATGTACAAGCAGACGGCGGCACGGGTGGATTCTTTGGAAAAGCAACTCGCGATGAACCAGCAGTTTATAGAGAATTTCTCGGGCATGTTGGAAGGCAATGACGGGGCTATTTACGAAGATGATGAGGCGCAGACGACGCCGGACGTGCACCCTGTGGAACGTGACCCCTCGAGGGGAGAAGGACTCCGGGAGGTTTTGGAAGAGGCGGAAATGATCCTCGGACGCGTCGGCGAGAACAGCGCATCGAACAACGCCGGCGTGCCCGGCATCGAGCAGGCCAAGATCACCAGCATCTCCATCTACCCGCCCGCCATGGGCGCCGTCACCCGCCTGTTCGACGCCTCGCAGAACCACTACGGCATCGACATCACCCCCACTGACAACAAAACCGTCACCTGCGTGGCCGACGGCGTGGTGATTGCCGCGAACTACACTGCCACAGACGGTTACACCATCATCGTACAACATCCCGGCAATATGATCTCCATCTACAAGCATAACGCCAACCTGCTCAAGACGTTAGGTTCACGCGTGACGGCCGGCATGCCCATCGCCACCGCCGGAAATGCCGGTTCGGAGGGCGGGAATTCCAACCACCTGCACTTCGAACTCTGGTACAATGGCTTCCCCATCAATCCGTTAAACTATCTTGTCATCGAATAATTCACTCATGGACACCATCATAGACCTCAACCCCGAAACCGCAGTCGAACTGCTTGGCTTCCAAAACAACAACATCACTATGCTGACCCACATCTTCCCGAAGCTGAAGATTGTGGCCCGCGGCAACGAAATCAAAGTCTCCGGCACCGACGAGGACGTGCAGGAGTTCGAGAACCGTATCTCCCTGTTGGAACGGCATATAGAACAATTCGGAAAACTCACCGAAACCGACATCATCAACATCACCGCGATGGAGGATGACAGCTTCTACACCCTCAGCCAGACCGAGGACAACGTTATCGTGCACGGGCGCGAAGGCAAAATCATCAAGGCCATAACCCCCAACCAGAAGCGACTGGTGGAGAGCGCGGAGAAGAACGACATGGTCTTCGTGGTGGGGCCCGCCGGTACTGGCAAAACCTACACTGCCGTGGCACTCGCCGTCAAAGCGTTGAAGAACAAGCAGATAAAACGAATCATCCTCACCCGTCCCGCCGTGGAGGCAGGCGAGAACCTCGGCTTTCTGCCCGGCGACCTCCGCGACAAGCTCGACCCCTACCTCCAACCCCTCTACGACGCGCTTTGGGACATGATGCCCATGCAGAAACTGATGACCATGATGGAGGACAAGGTCATCGAAATCGCTCCCTTAGCCTTCATGCGCGGCCGTACCCTCGACAACGCCTACGTGATTCTCGACGAAGCGCAGAACGCCACCTCCGCACAGCTCAAGATGTTCCTCACCCGTATGGGCAAGAACGCCAAGTTCTTCATCACTGGCGACATCACCCAAATCGACCTGCCCAAACATCAACAGTCTGGGCTCATCCTCGCCGACCGTATCTTGCGAGGTGTCAAGGGAATAGACTTCATCTATATGGAAAATCGAGATGTGGTGCGTCACCATCTTGTGACCAAGATCATCAACCGCTACGAGCTTTACGAGAACGAAATGGAGGAGGCGGCCCAAAAACGGCGCGCGGAACGCGAGGCGGCAAAGCTCAGCGAAGCGAAAGAAAATGGGATTTAAACTCTTCATAGGACTGCTGCTGACGCCCTTCTCCCTTATCTTCGGGTGCATTGCCGCGACACGGCGGTTTCTGTACCGGAAGGGAATATTACACGGGGAAGATTCGCCCGTACCCGCCATCGACATCGGCAACTTGGCCGTGGGCGGCACAGGGAAAACGCCTCACACTCAGTATATTATTGAAATGCTGAAACAAGATTTCCACGTAGCGGCACTCAGCCGTGGTTATGGTCGGAAGTCCAAGGGTTATCACTCTATTTTACAGACAGATCCTCAAGATCGGAATGCAGAACTGTTTGGCGACGAGCCTTTTATGACGCATCTTCGGCACCCGGACATCCCCTTGGCGGTGGACGGAGACCGCTGCGAAGGTGTACGCAACCTACTCGCTGAAAATCCTGACACCGAGGTCATTGTCCTTGACGACGCCTACCAGCACCTCCGCTTCCGCCCCACCCTCCACATCCTGCTGACGGAGTACGACCGTCCATTCCGCCCGGATATGCCGATGCCTACGGGAAAGTTGCGCGAGTTCCCCCGCGCCTCACGGTTTGCCGATATAGTAGTGGTGACCAAAGTGCCGGACAGAGCTTTGACCGATGAATCCGCATGGCGTCACCGGCTTCGACTGAAACCGCAACAGTCCCTGTTCTTCACCCGTTTCCGCTATCAAACACCGATGCCTGTCACGGAAGTTGCGCAGAAGACCGACCTCCTGACCGTAAAAGAGGCCATTCTTCTGACCGGTATTGCTCACCCCAAACCGCTGACCGCCTTCTTGGAACAGACTTACCATATCGCGAAACATTACGCCTTCCCCGACCATCACTCCTATACTCAAAAAGACATACAAGATATTTATAATCAACATTTTGACAATATCGGAGAACAGCGTGTACTCTTCACAACCGAGAAAGATTGGATGCGGTTGCAGTCAGAGCGTATCAGAAATATTGTATCTTTGCTACCCGTTTTTGTCATTCCAGTAGATATTGAGTTTCTTACTGATACACAGCGGGATACGTTTAACCAAATAGTGAAAGACCATGTTAGAGGAAAAAAGAAAGAGAGTTGAGCAGACGGTTGCCTATCTGAACAACCGTAAAACGATAAATCCAAAAATCGCCATCGTATTGGGTTCCGGTTTAGGCGGCCTGACCGAAAAAGTCGAAATCGTGGATGAAATCCCTTACAAAGAGATTCCCAACTTCCCGGTCTCCACAGTGGAAGGCCACAAAGGGACCATGATCTTCGGTCGGCTGAACGGGGTGGAAGTGCTCGTTTTCAACGGTCGTTTCCATTACTACGAAGGCTATCCGATGGATGTGGTGACCTATCCGCAGCAGATTTTGCCGGGCATCGGGGTGAAGACCGTCATCCTGTCGAACGCGGCTGGCGGCATGAACCCCACCTTCCAAGTCGGCGACATCATGCTGATCCGCGACCACATCAACCACTTTTTCACCAATCCGCTAATCGGTCCGAACGACGATGAGCTGGGACCGCGTTTCCCGAACATGAGCGAGGTCTATTCGCACCGACTGGTGAAGTTGGCGCAGCAGACCGGCAAAAAGCTGAACATCCACCTACAGGAGGGTGTCTATATCGGCGTGTCGGGTCCTTGCTTTGAAACGCCTTCGGAATACAAGATGTTCTACCTCTTCGGCGCTGACGCCGTGGGCATGTCCACCGTTCCGGAAGCCATCATGGCCCGTCACCGCGGCATCGAAGTCTTTGCGCTCTCCGTCATCACGGACCTCGGCATCATCGGCCGTGTGGAAAAGGCCAGCCACGAGGAGGTGCTCGAAGCCGCTGCCGCCGCCGGCCCGCAAGTCGTGGACCTCATCTACCACATGATACCGGAAATATAGGGGACGTAAGAGGTGAGCTGCGGAACTTTGATCTTAGGTCTTCTGCTGCTGCTTTTTGGCGGCAGGGAATAACACATTGTTGAGAATCAGACGATAACCCGCGGAATTGGGGAAAAGATTCAGGTCTGTGGGCGGGTCGTTGACCAAGTGCTGGTAGTCCTCGGGGTCGTGGCCGGAATAGAACGTCCAGGTGCCCTTGCCGAACTCACCGTGAATGTATCTCGCCTCGTTGAAGTAGGCACATTCGCCCATAATCGTCACCGTCGGTTTAATGAGCTCTTTGCGGAAAGCCGTAGTTTGCCCCATGAAGCCGGGAATCACCTGCAAGTGGTTCTGGCACAGCATCGTGGGCACGGGATCCCACTTGGCGGAAAACTCGAACAGCGTGAAATAGTCGTGCGATTTGTTGGAGATGTGCTGGGTAGGACTCACATCGATATTGGAGACCTCGTAGATGTACGGGTTAGTCTCAATCTGGAAATTGGTGAAAGCGAAGCAGTTGTCGTAGTTCAGCTTGCTCTGAGCATCGGGATCCATCGGGTCGCCGTCGAACATCGTCTCGCAAATATCGACTCCCTCCAAAACCCAACTGCGCGGCCCGCTCCTCGTTCTCCTTCACATCTTCTTGGTACCATTTGGTGTTGCGCTGACTCGCCCAGAACTTCCCATACTGTCCGGTGAAGTCCTCGTGGTGCAGGTGCAGCCAGTCGTACTTCGGCAACTCGCCTTTGATGACCTCTTCGTCGTAAATCACCGTGTACGGGATTTCGGCATAGGTGAGCACCAGCGTCACCGCATCGTCCCACGGCAACTTGTTCTTCGGGGAATAGACGGCGATTTTGGGTTCCTTCGTGAGCCGGATCTCGTTCATGTTGTTCTCCACGACGGCAATCTCGTTGAGGATCTGCGTGGCCTGCATGTCAGCAATGACCTCATACGAGACCCCGCGTACCACACACTCGTCCTCCAACACGCTGTTGTAGGGACACATAAAGCTACCGCCACGGTAATTCAGCAGCCAGCTCATGTCAACTTGGTGAGCCACAGCAAAATAAGCGATACCGTACGCTTTCAGGTGATTGGCCTGTGCCAGATCCATGGGAATCAGCAGGTAGCTGGCCCGCGCTCCCAGCATGGAAATCAACAATCCGATTATGAGAACTATTCTTTTCATCGTTTAAAAATTGGCGGCAAAAATACACATTTCAGCCGAAAGATTAACTCTCGAGCCGACGAAAAGTTTAATGTCTGAAATCCGCAAACAGTGGTGTTACGCAAACGGCGTTTCCATGAACAGCTCCATACCGCGTTCTGTCAATGCCGGCAACAACACATACCGCAGGACATCCGGCCGTTTGTCTTCCGACACATCAATCAGAAAGAGGTTGTTCAACACAAACTGGATATAGGTCTCTTCGTTCAAATTGTCCTGGACATGGAAACAACGTTTGCCCTGCTCCAAGACGCTGCGCATCACAGAGTAGAAAAAAGAATCCCGCTGAAGGTAAAGACGCTGGTCGCGCGTAATTCTGTAATAATAAGGCTCCTCACGGCTCATCGCCCGGATATGGTACAACGTCACCACCATCGCCTCCACGCTGTGGTTGCAATGCTGCATGAGGGCATCCCATCTGTCATGACAGATTTTCTGCCAATATTGCCACGCGATTTCGATAGATTTGGCTTTGGTGCCGTAACGGTTGAAGAATGTCTTATGACAAATGTCCAAACCATCTACGATTTTACCCGTCGCCTGATCAAATCCGTTTTTCGAGTAATATTCGAATAATTCCCGTTTTTTCAGTTCTGAAAGAGACATACCAACGCACTTATTATTATTTCAGTTTCGGCGGCAAAGATACACTTTTTTTAATAGCCGTACTATTTGCAAAAAAAAAGTTCTTTTTATCAATAATCGAAGAAGGGGAAACTCGTTATTTCAAGTACTCGCAGACAGCCTTTTCGGTGAGATGACGAAGGTCCGCGGTTGCTTCCACTTCGCCGTTGTGGATGAAGAGATAGGTTGGGAACTGTCCGTTGACCACCCGAACGGCCGCAATCGGATTCACCTGGACAAAACGGAACATCTCGGTCTTGGTCTCCGTTTGGAACGGGCGTACCGCAGCCGTATCACCCCAAACAAAATAGAGTATCCTATTGGTATCCAATTGGTTATTAGACACAATCTCGGACATTTTCAGACAACTTGTCTTGCAGAATCCGCAACCCGAGGAGATAACCCCGACAATATAGTTGCCACGCGTGATATCGACATCCTGCATCGTGGAGTCCGCCATCAACGCATTGAAATCAGTCTCGCTGTACTCTAAGCCGTCGGATTTTGAAAACAAGTTATAGACGCCGTCCATCGGGAAGAGGACAAACGGAGGCACAAGAGCGGCCACAAAAGCCCCTGCGAGGGCGAGTTTACGGCCCAGGGATCCGAACCTGTAGTCGTCCTCCTTGCGCACCAGCAACAGCAGAGCGATGGCGACCAAGTTCTTGATAAGCGACACCGAGGGTTTTATCTCCACCAAATCGCCCATACAGTGGCAGTTGCTGTCGTCGCGGAAGATCATGACATAGACCAATAGCAACGAAAAACCGATAAGCATCAGCATGGTCAGCCACCACGCCTCCTTGTAGCGCACCTTGGCAATCAGGAGAACGCCGACCAGAATCTCGCAGGCGATGATGGCCCGCGCCACCAATCCGCTCCATACGAAATTCACAATATTGAAGCTGTAGATGTACAGCTCGAAACTGTCCAACGACAGCAATTTCAACACCGCCGACACGATGAAAAACAAACCGATGCCGATGCGGATAACCATTTTCAGAATACTTTGAATGTTGTGCATATTATATTGAATTTAATTGTTCACTTCAACCATCAACCTACAACCATCAAACCAAGCAACCATTAAACTATAACCTTTAAACTATAACCTTTAAACCTTAACCCTTAAACCATAAACCTTAAACCATAAACCTTAAACCATAAACCTTAAACCATAAACCTTAAACTATAACCCATAACCCTTCGGAATGGAATCAATCAACCTGCGGGTATAATCCGTCTGCGGGTGTGCGCAAAGGGCGTCGGCCTCGCCAATTTCCACAATAGCCCCCTGTTGCATCACAGCGATGCGGTCGGCCATGAACTTCACCACCGACAGGTCGTGCGAGATGAAGATGTAGGTGAAGTGATATTCGGCCTTGAGCTCGTTGAGGAGGTTGAGGACCTGCGCCTGCACCGACACGTCGAGGGCGGAGACCGACTCATCACAGATGATGAAGCGCGGGTTCACGGCCAGGGCACGTGCAATGGAGATACGCTGCCGCTGTCCCCCGGAAAACTCGTGTGGGTAGCGGTAAAAATGAGATTCGTTGAGACTTACGCGTTCCAGCAGTTCGATGACGCGGGCTTTTCGCTCCTTATCGTTGTGCAGAATATGGTGGACCCGCATCGGCTCCATCAACGCCTCACCGATAGTAAGTCGTTGGTTGAGAGAGGAATAAGGGTCTTGCAAGATAATCTGGAGATCCTTGCGCATCTTCCGCATCTCCGACACGGGAAGCGTTGTCAAATCGGTCCCTCGGTAGCGGACCTCGCCGGACGAAGGCTCAATCAGCCGCAACATCGAGCGGCCCAAGGTGGTTTTGCCGCAGCCAGACTCGCCCACCAGTCCCAACGTCTCACCTTCGTAAATATCGAGGTTGATGTCATGTAGCGCATGAAAATATTGCTGCCGTTCAAACAGTTTGCGTTTCCGCACCTTGTAGATTTTATTCAAGTTCTTGACAGTCACAATCTTGTCGCCGGCATAGAGCTTTTGATGGACAGCCTTGCGTTCCTCGGGCGTCACCGTCAGGCTATCCACCACCTGCTGAATATCCGTATCTGCGCTCGACCCGAAATCCGAAACCTGCGGGAGTTTGCGCAGACGGGTAGTCATGGAAGGCCTGCAAGCGATAAGTTGCTTTGTGTAGGTATTTTGCGGATGCATAAACAGGTCGCGTACCGTGTTCTCCTCCACGATTTCGCCCTTGTACATCACGATGGCGCGGTCGGCGATTTCAGCCACCACACCCAGGTCGTGGGTGATGAAGAGTACACCCATACCGTGTTTCTGCTGCAGGTCGCGGATGAGCGCGAGGATGTTCTTCTGGACGGTGACATCAAGGGCGGTAGTCGGTTCGTCGGCGATGAGCAACTTCGGATTGCAGCTCATGGCCATGGCAATCATGATACGCTGTTTCTGTCCGCCGGAGAGTTCGTGCGGGTATGAGTCGAAAAGCTGCTTCGGACGGGGCAGCATCACCTCTTCGAAGAGATTGAGAACCTGTTCTTTAGCCTCTTTTTCCGAAACCTTTTTGTGCAACAGAATCTGTTCGGTGATTTGCTCGCCGCATCGGATGACCGGATTGAGAGAGGTCATCGGTTCCTGGAAAATCATCCCGATTTGGTTGCCCCTGATCGTCTGCATCACAGACTCCTGTGCCGTCAGCACATCCACGGGAGGCTGGTCTGCACCATTAGCGTGAAAGAGGATGCGGCCGGACGGATAACGGGCAACGCCAGCGCCGAGCAGACGCATGACGGACAATGCCGTGACGGACTTACCTGAACCCGATTCCCCGACAATACCCAACGTTTCCCCCTCAGAGAGGGAGAAACGGATATGGTGTAAGATGGAATTCCATTGGGTGTCGCGCCGCAAATCGAGCGACAGGTCTTCTATATTTAATAAAGGATTCATCGCGGGAATCACGCGAAAAACACCTTATTTTTTCTTCTCCTGGAGTTTGGTGTTGATATCCAACGTGGCATGGGGCACGATTCTCAGGCGCTCCTTGGGAATCAGCTTGCCGGTGATGCGGTCCACACCATAAGTCTTGTTCTCGATACGGACCAGCGCGGCCTCCAAATTGGAAATATATTTCACCAAACGGGCCATCAGGCGACCGTTCTCTTCCTTGGAGAGCACTTGGTTGCCCTCCTCGAGGTTCTTGAATGTCGGGGCCGTGTCCTTTGTGTCATTTCCGACACCGCTGTAGGCCTCCTGATACACTTCTAGGTTCTTTTTCGCCTCGTCGATTTTCTTTTCAATCAAGGCTCTGAATTCTTCCAGATCTTCGTCAGAATAACGGTTTACAACGACTTCGCTCATAATGGTTTTGATTCTTTAATATAGGTAAAAACGAATGCGCAAAGATACATTTTATTTCATTGCACAAGCGGTTCGTCCTGATTTTCTTCTTGTCTGATTTAAAAACCAACCAACTTCTTGACGGTTTTTGAACCGTTTTCCCGCTGAACACAAACCAGATACGCCCCTTTTCCAAAGGGGAAGGGATAGCGCAACTGATGCGGTCCCTCGTCCAATTCCTCTTGGTAGGACGCCAATATGCGACCATCCATAGAGAGCAGGGAAATCACGTACTGCGCTGCCCCCTCACTTTGCAAATTGATCTGCAACGTCTCCCGCACGGGATTCACGACACGCACAAAATGGTCGAGTTGCGGTTCCCGCACCCCGACATGCGCGTCAATGGCCATGTCCATGATGACCGGCAAGTGGTCGGACTGTTGGTAGAGGGCGGTGGCCACGTTGCTCGGGATGGAGCTGTTGGTGGGCGAGACAACGGACCCGTTGAACCGCATACCGTCCTGTCCCAAAGCGTGATACGAGCCCTCCACAAGATGAATTCGGTCGCTACCATAGTAGATATACGGCGACACCAGGATGATGTCGAAACGGTCGTCGAGACCACCGGAAGAGAAACAGTCGGCATCCTGCGAGTGCGTGGACTGTGTGTGCAACGAGGCGAACTGCCCGTTGTTGTGCCAGTAGCCGGGACTGTTCACCGGGTCATAGAAACGGTAAAGGCTGTTCGAATATTCGGTAAGTTCCTTATAGGCAGGCTCATCGCTGTAATAGACATTGAAGTCGCCGGAGAAGGTGTAGTTGCCCGGCAACCCAGAACTGGAGATGCGATTCATCAGCTTCTGCACCTGCGTGAGACGATGCTGCTCGTTGTCATTGCCCGTGCCCGCCTTCAAATGCGCAATCCAGAAGGTCGTGAACACCGTGTCGCCACTCGCCAGATCGTCGGCATTGTAGTAGAAGGTATACCCGTTGATGTCGCGATACGCCGTGGTGATGTTGGCGGATTTGTACAGGGTGAGCTTGCGCGAATCGTAATAGATCATGTTGGCGATGGTGCCGCCCGACTGGCTGGTAAGCGGCCCGCGACGGTAGTAGTCGATGCCGTCCGTGTTGATGGCATTGTTCAGCAGGCGGTCGGCATACTGGTTATTCGAGCCCAACTCGCAGACACACATCACTGTGGGCTGCACGTAGCGGAAAATCGTCTTGATGTGCGCATCCTTGTTGTCAAGATTGTTGGTCATGACATTGCAGTCAGAAACGCCGGAGGTATTGGTGTAATACATCAGATTGTATTGCATCATCCGGATAGTGTCTTGGGCACACACTGCATACACCGTCATAAACGACAGCAAAAGCAATGTACAAAACCTACGAATCTGTGTTGACATTAACGGATTTATGAGAAAGGTACCTCTACGTGGTGATGAGCGTTATTTTTTATGCTTTTGGTAGTACTTCACTCCAATTTTGACATTCTCCTTGACCGCGTTGGAGGAGTAGGTGGCGCCAGTGACAGCGTCCATTTCCGTAGTGGCAGCCTTCTTCACGTCCATGCCGTTCCACTTGCTCATGAGCTCGTTTTGCACGCGCGCGAAGAAACCCGGGGTTTCGTCGTTCGGAAGCGCTTCCACCTTCTGGATTTTGTCGTCCTTGATATAGACGTTCAGCGGGGTCGGGCCGTTGTAACCCTGAATGTCGGCACCCAACTTCGTGGTATTCACGATATAGACACCGTCTTTTTTCGTCATGTGTTCATCGCTGGAAGTACATCCCAACAAGATAGCCACCGCAGCCACGAGAGCCACGGTACAGAGGCTTACCAAAAACCATTTCTTCATTTTCATACTATTACAATTATTTGAATTTCAAAATAATACAACAACCTTTTCAAAACAGGAAAGGTCGGCAAAGGTACAAAATTTTGGATTTACAACACCATCAGACTGCAGCCGCGAGTCTGGGAATGGTCCATACGGCCGAGAATTTCCATGCCGTTGGAGTGTCGTCGGCCGAGGTCTTCCGTGGCGATGAACGAACAGCTGTGGATGTTGGCCAAGTCGATGACATTGATGACACCTGTTTCCAAAGAGTCACTGGTGTCGAGCGGATCCTTGTCGCTGCGAAGCCGGAGCTGCATCCACGGCGGGGTCGAAAAGACGTTGCCGCCCTTGCTGTAGGCTTGTGACAAGAGCTCGCACATGCCATACTCCGAATGGATGTTCTCCACCCCAAAAGACTCGCAAAGGATACCGTAAAGTTCTTCCTTCACCATCTCCTTACGGCGACCTTTCATACCACCGGTCTCAAACACAATGAGTTGCGGGAAATCCAATCGGTATTTCTCCACGAAGTCGAGCAGGGCGAAGGTCACTCCCCAAAGAATCGTTTTCTGCTGATTATCACGAAGTTGAAGTAACATTTTATACATATCTTCGTGATTATAAAGGTAATAGCCATTTTCAGGTGCACCCGACTCTCGCATCAGCTCCTCCATCATATAGACAAGCGACGATTGCTGTTGTTCCAGATAGTTGGGTAGCAAGGCCAAAAAGACATAGTCGGAAGGGTTACCGTAAAAACGACGGAAGCTCTCTATCAAGCTTTTCCGGTAAAGAGCGGCATCTTTGATAAGATGCCGCGAACGCTCCATCCCTGTGGTGCCGCTGCTCCGGAAGGTCAGTTCGGGCACGAAATCGCCTGTCACCACATCGTGGGTCTTGAAAAACGAAATAGGCAGAAAAGGAATGTCCGAAAAGGTGTGCACCTCCTCTTTCTTTACACCAACATTCTGGCAATAAGCACGATAGAGGGCATTACCATCGTACTGGATGCCGAAAACGCGCAAGGCCGCCGCTTCAAAATCCGCGGCTGAAGAAAGATGGAAGATCCAGTCGGTCAGGGTTTCCATGCGAACGTGTTGATGAGGTGCATGGCATCCTCTTTAAGGTACTGGATTACAGGCTGCAACGAATCATTGTTCGGGGTGCCGTCGAAATAGAGCGTGGCCCGTACGAAACGGTTGACGCTGTCGGTGAGCCAGAACTGGAACGGGGTGGCCACCTCTTTGCCGTAAATCTCATACGTCTGCCCCCAAATGTGCGCCTCAGGGTCGTTGATGACCGAATACTGCACATCGTCGGCCTTCTGGTAGTGAAACTTCACCATCTTGTCCTCCCGAATCATGAGGTTCCGCAGACTGTCTGCATTTTTGACCGTGAAACAGGTGAACCGGAATGAGGCGCCGAGGTCGGGGTAGATGACATTCATCCAAATGGAGTGGTCTTCCTGCGGCTCGACAGTGGTGTTGGCATACACCGACTGCTCGTACGTGAATGGCAAAAGGGACATGTAGGCATTGGCATGACCTGGAACAGGCATCACTGTATCCATCATACGGTACTGATGATCAGGCAGGTCAATACGGAAATAGCCCATCGGTTTGGGCTCGGGCAGCGCCTTCGGCTTGCACGACACCATTGCCGCACAGGCCAAAAGAATCGCCACTATAATACAATATGTATAATTTTTACAGATAGCTTTTGAGATTTTTGTTCTTACTGTTCTGGCGTAGCTTTTTCAGCGCACGCTCTTTGATTTGACGCACCCGTTCGCGGGAGAGATCCAGCTTGTCGCCGATTTCATCCAAGGTGTGCTCGTGAGAGGTGCCGATGCCGAAGAAAAGGCGCAAAACTTCCGCCTCATTCTCAGGAAGCGTTTTCAGCAGGTCGTCGATCTCCGACGAGAGCGACTCGTGCATCAGGGAAGTGTCGGTGTTGTCATCGGTGTCGTGCACAAAAACGTCCACGAAACGGGTCTCCTCATTGGGTGCGATGGGCGAGTCGATGGACTGCGGGTGGTTGTTCATCTTCATGATTTCGGCCACCTTGTAAACGGGCATATCCATGGCGGTAGCAATCTCCTCGGTAGTGGGAAGCCTGTTGAGGGTCTGTTCCAGGCGGGCGGTTTCCTTCTTGATCTTGTTGATAACACCGACCTGGTTGAGGGGCAGCCGCACGATGCGCGACTGGTCAGCGATGGCTTGCAGGATGGCCTGCCGGATCCACCAGACGGCGTAGGAGATGAACTTGAAGCCGCGCGTCTCATCGAAACGCTGCGCGGCTTTAATCAACCCCAAGTTGCCTTCATTGATAAGATCCTGCAAACCGATACCCTGGTTCTGATACTGTTTCGCCACAGAAACCACAAAACGCAAGTTGGTGGTCACCAACTTGTTGAGTGCATCCTCGTCACCAGCCCTGATTTTGCGCGCCAGTTCCACCTCCTCGTCGGCTCCGATCATCTGCACCTTGCTGATGTCGGAAAGGAAGCGTTCCAACGATGCGGAATCGCGATTGGTGATGGATTTTGAAATCTTAAGTTGCCTCATTTATATATTATGACTTTAACTATTGCCTACTCCTATTGCCTAATGACTACTGCCCCAGTTACTTCTCTACCCTTTCCGTTGTACCTTTACTATTTAATAAAGTTACATTTTTAGTGATTTTTTCACCTTTCCTGACCAAAATGACACTCACCTTGTCGCCGGGGGACTTCGTTTTAAGCACACCGCGCACTTCGGGGAGGCTGTTGACAGGAGTGCCATCGATGTGGGTGATGACATCGCCTTCCTGGAATCCGTTCTGGGAAGCGGCACCGTTTTCAGAGACTTCGGCCACATAGATGCCATTTGCATCGTCGAGGTTCAGCTCTTTGGCGTTGGTGGCGTTGAGTTCCATGATGGAGACGCCGAGGTAGGCCTGCTGAGTTGCCCCGAAATGCTGGAGGTCATAACAGATTTTTTCAACGATGTTAGAGGGGATAGCGAACGAATAGCCAGTATAGTAGCCGTTGCCAGAGGCGATAGCGGTGTTGATGCCAACCAACTGGCCGGAGGCGTTGACAAGTGCGCCGCCAGAGTTGCCGGAGTTGACTGCCGCATCCGTCTGGAGATAGACCTCATCGCCTGCGTTTCCACGACCAGTGCTGAGCTGGCGAGCTTTCGCGCTGATGATGCCGGCCGTGACTGTGGAGTTGAGGCCCATAGGGTTGCCGATGGCCAGCACCCACTCGCCGATACGCACGGAATCGGAGTTCGCGAAGGTCAGGTAGGGCAAGCGGGTCTCCTTGATTTTGAGGAGTGCCAAGTCGGAGGCCGGATCCGTACCGATAATCTCGCCCTCATACTCACGCTTGTCGTTCAACGTGATGGTCACCTTGGCGGCATCCTCCACCACATGGTTGTTGGTCACGATGTAGCCGTCGGAGGAGATGATGACTCCCGAACCAGCCGCCTGCACCGGATAGGTGCTCGGCGCGGAACCGAAGAAGTGCTCCCAAATCGTGCCGCCGAAAAACTCGTCCCAAACGGACGTTTTCTGCGTAAATTCCGTCTTGATATAGACCACGGCGTTCACGCAAGACTCCGCCGCGTCTGTCAGATCCACGTATTTTGCCGTCTTCGTGGCAGGCTGCTTTGCCGGCTGGGCACAACTGACACCTGTCACTGACACAATAGACAACACAGTGAATAACAACACTTTAAATTGATTTAACGCTCTCATTTTCTATATGTTTTAATCTGTTTAATATGCTTCAAAAACTATGCCATAACGCGAAAGTTTAAAAAAAATTGCATTGAAATGTTTGTATCAAAAAAAATCCTATTTTTGCCGCCCAAAAATTTACAAACTAAAATTCAAACAAAAATGTACGCAATTGTAGAAATAGCCGGGCAACAGTTCAAGGTTGAAAAAGACCGCAGGGTCTATGTTCAGCGCCTCAAGGCTGAAGAAGGTGCGCAAGTCACGTTTGACCGCGTAATGTTAATTGACAACGACGGTGACATCAAAGTGGGTACTCCGACCGTTTCGGGCGCGAATGTTACCGCTACCGTCCTCCAACATCTGAAAGGCGACAAAATGCTCGTCTTCAAGAAGAAAAGAAGAAAAGGTTACCAGAAACTGAATGGTCACCGTCAGTGCCTGACCTCCATCAAGATCGACGGCATCACCCTGTAAAATTTAGTGTTAACGATTAAAATTTAAACTTATGGCTCATAAAAAAGGTGTCGGTAGTTCACAGAACGGCCGCGAATCAGCAAGTAAGAGATTAGGTTTGAAAATTTTCGGCGGCCAATTCGCCAAGGCCGGCAACATCATCGTCCGTCAAAGAGGAACCGTCCACAACCCCGGCAAGAACGTCGGCATGGGCAAGGACCACACCCTCTTCGCACTGTGCGACGGCATCGTCGAATTCAAGAAGACCTACAAGGACAGATCTTACGTCTCCGTGATTCCCACGCAAGCGTAAGGAACATTTTCCAGATTTCAACCACAGGGGATGTGCCGTCGGTGCATCCCCTCTTTTTGTATGCGGAAACGCCGATTACTGGAAAATGGCATTCTCGGCGATGACCTGCTTGGCGGGCACGCGACGGATTACGCCGTCGGCCGACTGCATGATGACATATTCCTCATGCAGCGCCTTCTCGTGAAGCATGCGTTTCTCGGCCAAATTCAGACCGTAGATCAGTTTCCGTTCAAATTCCTTGAGTTCCTTGTTGGACATACCTTTCTATTTGGTGAAACAATTCAGGATCAACGACTTTCGTCTTCCGTGCACGCCCGCCCGAAGCCACAAGACGGCGCGGACTCTCGCTGTTGTCGAAAACAGTCCAGTAGTCCACCGCGTTGGCGTACAAATGGAAGAAATTGTGGATTCCGCTGACGTATCTTGACCGGATGACATCCTCCGGGACGTTATGGCCGCCGGTGCTGACCCGCTCGGCCACACGCTGGATGGCCAAATCGATGGAGTTGAGCCAGAAGAAAAGCAGGCTGACATAGTAGCCCTTCTCCTGCGCGCGACGCACCAGCTTGACATAGGTGCGGGCCGCCAACGTGGTCTCGATGGAGAACGACTCATCC
This sequence comes from uncultured Bacteroidales bacterium, assembly GCA_900319925.1. Taxonomy (GTDB): domain Bacteria; phylum Bacteroidota; class Bacteroidia; order Bacteroidales; family WCHB1-69; genus F23-D06. Next base: position 47,774 of record ONQE01000015.1, read on the forward strand.
ATTTCGAGCAGAGAGTTCACACGCCGAATCATAATGCGCCCGGCCTCCACCTGCACCCCGTCAGGGTTGAAGGGAGACAGACCGTAGGCTATCTCGTCAGCGTTCACAAACTCACGGCAGTCAAGGATTTCGGGCAGAATGGTGTAGGAGGCCGTCGTCTTGCCGGCCCCGTTGCAGCCACCGATGATGTACAAATTCTTGCCCATTTCCGTCGGGAATTTTAAGCCGCGAAGATAAAAAATATCTCAATAAGTATGAAAAATATCACTTTCACAAAAAAAAGTTTTCGAGACTTGGTTATATCAAAAAAAAGTGTATCTTTGCACCCGCAAAACCAGCCACTTTAGCTCAGTTGGTAGAGCGACGCATTCGTAATGCGTAGGTCGCGAGTTCAAGTCTCACAAGTGGCTCTAAGGCATTAAAAAAGAGGAACTTAAAGTTCCTCTTTTTTTGTTTTCGACCATTCGTCATCGGGAAGTTTGGCGCCCACATACTCGATCAACCGCGCGGACAAATAGGAGGCCAAGTTTCCAGATCGCTGCGAATCGTATCCGTTTATATACCCGTAAAGAAATCCTGAAGCGTAGATGTCGCCGGCACCGGTGGTGTCGATGCGCGTCGCCTCTACGGGCGCGATAGCCGTCACGCGACCGTCCATCCCGATGAAGGAGCCGTCCTTGCCGACCTTCACGATGGCCACAGGGCAGTAGCTGTTGAGCACCTCCAAGGCTGTCGTGTTCTCCACGCCCGCGAACGCTTTCGCCTCCTCCTCGTTGGCGAAGATGATGTCCACATAGTCGCGCAGCAGCATCTTCACAAAATCGAGGTTGTTCTCAATAAGATTGTAGCTGGCCATGTCCATCGAAATCTGCAATCCGGCCGCTTTGGCCTTCTTGCAGACATCCAGAATCAGGTCGTGGTTGAAAATGAGGTAACCTTCGATATGGATAATGTCATAGTTGGCCAAAATTCGGGCATCCACCTGGTCGGGCTGCATGGTGGCGGCAGCACCGAGATACGTGGCGAACGTGCGCTCGGCATTCGGGGAGATGAACGTGATGGCCACGCCCGTGTCCACTTCACCGGTGGTGATGAGGTGCGGGGTAAGGCCGTAACGCTCGCACTCCGCGCTGAAAAGCCGCCCGAGGTCGTCGTCGCCCACCTTGCCGATGTAGCCGGCAGGGGCACCGAGACGTGCCAACCCGTGCATCGTGTTGGACGTGGAACCGCCCGTGGCCACCGTCTGCGGCATCCCAGCAATCACCTCCAAAATCTCGCTCTTCCGCTGCGCATCAATCATTTCCATCCCGCCCTTACACAATCCCAGACGGTCCAGAATCTCGTCATTCTCAATATGCACCAGTATGTCCACCAGCGCATTGCCTATTCCAATTATCTTTTTCATTCGTTTAACGTTTGTTGTTCTTCACGTCGTCTGTAGATAAAGACGCACCATGGCACGTCTCTACATCGTCTCGCCCGACTCGCTCTCGCCAGTCTGCTGTGCTTTGCTCTCCAACTCCATCTTGCCGAAACGCAAGGTGATACCTGCCGAGATGTAGCGGCTGTTGAGCATCTTGCTGGTGCTGTTGCTCAGGTAGTAGGGGTTCGTGTTCTCGGAACCGGAACCGTATTTGCCGCCCCAGTTGAAGATATCCTGCACATTGACGTAAATGGAGAGTTTGCGTTTGAAGAGGTCGCTGCGGAGACCGAAATTCAGCGCGTAACGGGCTTTTCGTTCGCTCATCAAGCTGAGTGTCGGGGAGTTGTAGAAACCCGAAGCGGTGAACTGCAGCCAGTCAAACGCCTTGGCCCAGAAGTTCAGACGCACGCTCCACGACCACTTGTCGCGCTGGTCATACTGCATCTCGCCCTCACGCATATAGGCCATCTTGTAACCGTAATCGTAGACGTTGGCATACAGCCGCAGGTTGATGAAGCCGGTCGGGCGATAGGTGGCGTTCAGCGACGCACCGTAACGCCACGAGGAGCCGAGGTTGTACGGCGTGGAATAGCTAATCACACGGTCCAGGAACTCATCGTATTTGGAGTCGGTCAGCGAGCTGATCTCATTCGTGCTCATCCGCCCGTAAAGTTCCACACCGACATTGCCGAATTTGGTGAAATACTTCTGCCAACCGGCCTCCAAGCTATGCGTGAAACCGCTCTTCACCTCCGGGTTACCGGTGGAATAGCTATTATCGCCATAACGCCGGAAGGTGCTCACATCCTCCTCGCCCGGATGGGACATACGCATGGAGTAATTCAGTTTGAAGTTGTGCATGCTCTCAGTACGGTAGGTGAGGTGGATGGAAGGCCGCGCCGAGAAGTAAAGAGGCGCACCGGCATCCGCAAACGGCATCCCGCTGATATACTCGTAGGCATCCCGCAACACCCCGAGACCCAATCCGGTGCTGAGGGTGAAGCCGCCCCAACGGTGCGTCCAGTTCACATCGCCATTGAGGTTGGTCGAATTGCCGTTGAAATGGTATGTACGGAGCGTATCCACCAACTCGCCGATGGTGTCGTTGTAGCGCTTGTAGTCGTTGTTCATAGTGGTTTGGTCGGCCCGCAGACCGTAACTCATCTCTCCGTCATCGCTGTAGGGCCGGTTGTAACGGGCATCGAGGCTGCCGCCGTACCGGTAGCTGCGCGTCAACAGGTAGCGGTGCTCGTCGAGGTCATAGTAGGTGTCGTAGAAACGGTTGTACCACTGGTCGCTGGCGTTGAAATTGAAACGCGTGTTCAAACTGATGCGCAGGTTGTGGCCTTTCTTGTCGAACTTCTTGGTGTAATCGACCCCCGCGTGCGCGAAGACCGATTGTCCGTTGGTCTTGCTGTGAGTCGTGTCGATATAGTTCTGGTCATACGGTTCTTCCTCAAAGACATCGTAGTAGGTTTGGTTCTCTGCTTTGGTCAGACGGGTGGCATTGTAGTTGTAAAAACCGCCGGCATCGACGGAAATCTCATTGGTGGTGTCGATTTCGTAGTTGATGCCGAGGAAGAAGTTGCCACTGCCTCTGCGGTTGATGTCCAATTGGGAGTTTTGGGACGACCAAGTGGTGTCGTACTCGCCCTCTATCTCGGCATCGCGACGCTGGTAGGAGGTTGTCACATCCGAGTTGCGACGCGCATTATAACGCCCTGACAAGAAAAAGTTTATGCTCAGTTTTTCCTTCGTCCACATATAGCTGACCCACGGGGAGACGAACGGCTGGTTGGAGCCGTTGACGCCGAAGCTGACAAACTGGTTGCTCTTGACGTGCGCCGAAGTGACGATGTTGATAACCGCCTCGGCGTCAGTAGCATACTTGGCCGAGGGGTTCGTGATGGCCTCGATGCGTTCCAGAGCGTTGGCAGGCAGCGTCTGCAGGTAGGTTTTGAGGTTCTCCTCAGTGAGTTTGGAGGGTTTGTCGTTAATCCAGATCTCCACGCTGGAGACGCCACGCAGGGTGATGTTACCCTCCACATCGACCTCCACGCCGGGGGCGTTCTGCAACGCGTCCTCCGTGGTGCCGGTCTGGATAGAGGCATCCTCGCTGACGTTATAGACGAGCTTCTCGCCGTCCATAGCGTAGAGCGGTTTCTCCGACTTGATGGTCACCTCGTTGAGCGTGGTGGAGATGGGCATCAGCTTGATGACGTCCAGGTTGGTGTTATTCTTCACGGTGAAGGGGATGTGCCTCGGGGTGTAGTTGAAGCACCATACGCGGAGGATGCATCCGCCTTGCGGGACACCGTCGATTTCGAAATAGCCGTTGCCGTTGGCGGACGTACCCTTGATGAGGGAGGAGTCCTCGGAGTCGAGCACGGCGACGTTGGCGTAGGCCAGAGGGGTGCCGGCGATGGAGTCGCGCAGAAGGCCCACCACCTTGAACGTGGAACCCTCACGCACCTTCTTTTTCTGCTTCACCTGGGGAGTCTGCTGCGGGTACTGGCCCTGGTTCCAGCCGTTGCGGTCGCCGCCCATCGGAGGTCTGCCCGGGTATCCGCCGCCAGGGGGTCTTCCGCCGGGATAGCCACCGCCAGGAGGCTGCGCCAGCACACACAACGCCGACAGCAGCAGCACTACCGTCAGTCCGAAAGATCTACCTAACAGATTATTTTTCAGTGTCTTAAACAAGTTCATAGGTCGTTTTTTATTAAGCGGCAAAAGTACGAAAATTTTAACAATACAAATGTATAATATTGCAATACAGAGGATGACTACACGGGGAGCCGGAAGTTTAAAATCGAAAACCGATTTCGAGGGCAAGTCGAGTCAAAAGAAAAACGGTGTGCTTGTTGCCTAAAAAAATGTATCTTTGCCGATTGTTTAGTTTCGTTGAAATTTCAACTCAGTTTTTATATTTATCAATAAAACAGTAAGATATGTCAGTAATCAAACCCTTTAGAGGATTCCGTCCTCCGAAAGAAATCGTTGAAAAGTTAGCGTCCCGTCCGTATGACGTGCTGAACTCCGAAGAGGCCCGCAAGGAGTGCGAGGGCAACCCGTACAGCCTGTTGCACGTCACCAAGGCCGAAATCGACCTGCCCGTCGGCACCGACGAACACTCCCTCGAGGTGTATCTCCAGGTGGTGAAAAACTACAACAGCTTCAAGGATTACGGCTGGTTGGTGCAGGACAAGGAGGAGAAGCTCTACATCTACGCCCAGAGCATGAACCCGACTGCCGCCGACGCGAAATGGCAGTACGGCATCGTGGCCTGCGCCTACAGCGAGGACTACGTCAACAAAATCATCAAGAAACACGAGCTGACCCGTAAGGACAAGGAGGAGGACCGCATGAAACACGTGCGTATCACCAACGCCAACGTGGAGCCGGTCTTCTTCGCCTACCCCGCCGTGGCCCGCATCGACGAGATCGTGGCGTCTGTGACCGCCAAGGAGCCTGTCTATGACTTCGTTGCCAAGGAAGACGGCTTCGGCCACCGTTTCTGGGTCATCGACGACCGCGCCCTCATTGACGAGCTCGTCGAGCTCTTCGCCACCAAGGTGCCCGCCATGTACATCGCCGACGGCCATCACCGCAGCGCCGCCGCCGCCCTCGTGGGCCAGGAGAAGAAGGAGCACAATCCTCACCACACCGGCAAGGAGGAGTACAACTACTTCATGACCGTCATCTTCCCCGACAACCAGCTCAACATCATCGACTACAACCGCGTGGTGAAAGACCTCAACGGTCTGAGCAAGGAGCAGTTCCTCAACGCCGTCGGCGAGGCCTACACGGTGGAGGACATGGGCACGGAGATCTACAAACCCAGCAAGCTGCACGAGTTCAGCATGTATCTCGACGGCCACTGGTACAAGATGAATGCCAAGCCCGGCACGTTCAACGACAGCGACCCCATCGGTGTGCTGGATGTCACCATCCTCAGCAACCTGGTGCTCGACAAGATTCTGGGCATCAAGGATCTGCGTACCGACAAGCGTATTGACTTCGTAGGCGGCATCCGTGGTCTCGGCGAACTCAAACGCCGTGTTGACAGCGGCGAGATGAAGGTGGCCTTCGCGCTCTACCCCGTCTCCATGCAGCAGATCATCGACATCGCCGACACCGGCAACATCATGCCCCCCAAGACCACCTGGTTCGAGCCGAAACTCCGCTCCGGCCTCGTGATTCACGAACTGGCTTAAGCAATGTACAAAGTCCCCGTCTTACTCATACTATACAACAGAATCGAGGAGACGCACGACGTGTTCCAAGTGTTACGCACGGTGCAGCCTACTCAGCTGTACGTGGCCGGCGATGGCGCCAAACCCGGGTCCGTCCTTGACAGGATGCGCACCTACCAGACCCGCGCCGTCATCCAGCCCGAGTGGCCGTGCCAACTTCATACCTTATGGCAGGACAATCATCTGGGCAAGTCCCGGATGATTGCCTCCTCCATAAAATGGTTCTTCGAACACGAAGACGAGGGCGTCATCCTGTTTGAGGACACTGTGCCCGGCTACGACTTTTTCCCCTACTGCGAGCAGCTTCTGGAGAAATACCGCAACGACAAGCGCATCTACAGCATCGGCGGTTTCTATTGGCGTCACCGCAGCCGCAAACGCTACAAGAAGCGCATGAGGCACGGCGAGTCATCCTATTTCTTCTCCGCCTACGCCTCCACCTGGGGATTCGCCACCTGGAAGAACCGCATGTCGGACTTCACCCTCTCGATGGACTCTTACAACAAGGAGGATTTCGAGAAGATGATCGAGCCGTATATGAAAAGGAAAAAGCAGAAAATGTACTGGATGAACCGGTTCAACGTGCTCAAAAAGTACAATGCATCTTATTGGGACTACCAATACAACTTCCACGTGTGGGCGCACCAAGGCCTCTGCATCACTCCTTATCTGAACTTGGTATCGAACATGGGCTTCCGCAAGCAGGCTAAGCGCAAGATCCGGAGGATGAAGCGTAATGCCTACCCCATCATGCCGTTGGTGCATCCCGAAGGGGAGATCCAACAGGATTACTCCGAAGACCGCTACATGTTCAAGCACCTCTTCCGCCGCGCGTTCATCTCGCTGTTCCGCCGATGGCTCAAGGACTTGGAGGCCGACGGAGGCAACAACCTATAACGAAACCTTATGGAGAACAAACTGACAGCCAAAAAAGTGTTTCAGGAGGTGAAGAGCTACTTCTTCATCTTCCTCGGGCTTGCGCTGTTCACCTTCGGGTGGTCGGCGTTCCTGACCCCTTACGAGGTCGCGGGCGGCGGCGTGGCAGGCGCGGCCTCCATCCTCTATTTCGCCACCAAGATCCCCATCGGTCTCACCACGTTCGCGCTCAATGCCATCCTCATCGCTATCGCATGGCGGATTTTGGGGACCAAGTTCTGCGTCAACTCGCTGATTTGCACCGTTGTGATGAGCGTGTTCTTCTCCCTGTTCCAGCCGATGTTCCCCAAGCCTATTGTGGAGGATATGTTCATGAGCGTCATCATCGGCTCGGCCATCGCGGCGTGCGGCGTGGGCATGGCCATCAACTGGGGCGGCAACACCGGCGGCGTTGACATCGTCGCCCTGATGATCGGCAAATACCGCAACATCTCCTACGGCCGCGTGAGCCTCTTCAGCAACATCCTCATCGTGGGCAGTTCCTACTTTGTGGTCCACGATGTGCAGAAACTCGTTTACAGCTTCGTGGTGCTCATCGTCTCCATCATCGTCTCCGACCTGGTGATCGACGGCTACCGGCAGACCTACCAGTTCATGAATCAACACCCGGCTGCACCGCGGTGCCACCTTCCTCAAGGGCTACGGTTCCTACAACCAACAGGAGAGCGATGTGCTGCTCATCGTGGCGCATCGGACCGACAAAGGCGACATCACCCGCATAATCAAGGAGATAGACCCGTCGGCGTTTATCACCATCTCCAAGACCGCCAGCGTGTTCGGCAAGAATTTCGACAATATCAAAATATGAGGAAAGACTTCGAACCCGTCTCGGTGCGGGTGAACGCCAAACTCAATCTCGGACTGCAGATTGTGCGAAAACGCCCCGACGGCTACCACGACTTGCAGACCGTTTTCATCCCTACCGACTTCTATACCGACACGTTGGAGCTTCTACCCCACTCCGGCGACCTTCTTTTCGACGTCAAAAGCGCAGAAGACTTGGGAGATCCGTACAACAACCTCTGCGTCAAAGCGTACCGGCTGCTGCAGTGCGACTACGGTATCGAGGGGGTGGAGATTCAACTGCACAAGGGAATCCCCACGGGCGCTGGTTTGGGCGGGGGGTCCGCCGATGCCGCCTTCACTCTCAAAGCGTTGACGGACATTTTCCAACTTCCTATCAGCAAGGAGAAAATGGAGGAGTACGCCCTGCAATTGGGCAGCGACGTACCCTTTTTCCTCTACAATCAGCCAATGTATGCCACCGGCCGCGGCGAAGTGATGATCCCCATTGACTTGGATCTCTCCGCCTATCGGTTAAAAATCGTTAAACCCGACATCCACGTCTCCACCAAGGAGGCCTACGCCGGCATCACCCCGCAAGAGTCCGACGTGTTCCTTCCCCAGGTTTTGCAACAGCCTATAGAGACTTGGAAGGACGTGGTTACCAACGATTTCGAGAAAACCGTGTTCGCAAAACATCCGGAATTAGAGGAGATCAAAGAGTCCTTTTACCGTGACGGCGCACTCTACGCCTCGATGTCCGGCAGCGGCTCCGCCATCTTCGGCATTTTCCCCCAAACCACATAACCCATAAACCTTAACCCTTAAACCATAAACCTTAAACCATAAACCTTAAACCTTAAACCATAAACCTTAAACCATAAACCTTAAACCTTAACCCTTAAACCTTAAACCTTAAACCTTAAACCTTAACCCATAACATAAGCAAATATTTTGTACTTTTGCAGCCTAAAATTCCGGTTATGGCGAACTACTATCCAGATACCATAGACAGCATCACGAAAGCGCGGCTCCGGCTGTCGACTTTCGGGTCCATATTCAGCATTGCGCTCACCATGTTCTTCATCGGTGCGCTTGCTTTTTTCGCTTTCTTTTCGATGAGATACCTGCAAAACCTGTCGCAGAAAATCGAGTTGGAGGTCCTGTTCTACTCCGACATCAAGGAGGCCGACATCGACGCTTTGGAGAAGCAGATCAAGCTGAAGCCCTACATCGAAAACTCGCGTGTGTCTTCACGGGAGGAGAACACCCGCACCGCGCAACAGATCATCGGCAGCAACTAC
>ONQE01000197.1 GCA_900319925.1 uncultured Bacteroidales bacterium
CAGGCCCGATGACGCCGACTTCAATATCATCAGTTGGTACAACGGCCATTATAACACCGTCATCCTGTTCCGTCGCCAGTCACGTCCGGCCTGTTTCTTCGCCGAAAACCCCGAAGAACGTATTCTCATCAGCCCGGGAGCAGTAGAGATGTGCGGCGTAGCCATCGTCTCTACCGAAGACTCTTTCCAACGTCTCACAGCAAACAAACTACAAGCAATAATCAATGAAGTAAGCATTACCGTATGAAAAACCAGTACCCCTTACAGGTAGGCATCCTGCTGGAGCAACCTGTTATTCGTTTCGCTTTCCGCGCACTCTATACCTGCTCGAACGGTCAACAGTACCACGAAGAGCATTCTGCCACCTGCCATAACGGCAAGATTCTCTTCGATGGGGAAGAGTACGACGAACTGACTTTTACTGCCGAAAACGGCACGTTCCTCATACATGACGTCATCATCGGCGTCAATTTCCACTGGCAACGACGCGAAGATCAGGTCTTCGAGGGCAACCTTCGTATTATTGTCGAAAACGGCAAATTGACGGCTGTCAACCTCATCGGCGTGGAGGACTACCTGACCTCCGTCATCTCTTCGGAGATGTCCGCCACTTCCTCGCTCGAACTCCTAAAAGCCCACGCCGTCACCAGCCGTTCTTGGGTACTCTGTCCCATCCTGCGTGGCGATGCCAACACCGAAACAGTCAAAGGCGAAAACACGCCCGAACGACATATAGTTTGGTACGAGCGCGACGACCATCAGCATTTCGATGTCTGTGCCGACGACCACTGCCAGCGCTATCAGGGCATCACACGCCTTAGCGCTGCCAAAGAGAACGTCCGCAAAGCCATCGAAGCCACATGGGGCCTGGTCATCAAAGACGAGAAAGGAATGGTCTGCGACGCACGTTTCTACAAGTCCTGCGGCGGAGCAACCGAACTCTTCGAAAACGCTTGGGCAGACACACATTTCTCTTACCTGGAGCCTGTGCGTGACGATGCCGACCCCACCCTGCCCGACCTCACCGTCGAAGAAAACGCCATCCGCTGGATCCGCACTGCGCCCAAAGCGTTCTGCAATACGCGCGACGCTCGCGTCCTTAGCCAGGTCCTCAACGACTACGACCAGGAGACTACGGAGTTCTACCGCTGGAAAGTTACCTACACTGAAGACGAACTCTCCGAGATAGTTCGCACCCGCTCGGGCATCGACTTCGGCACCATCACCGACCTTATCCCCGTTCGACGTGGTCCCAGCGGACGTATCATCGAACTCCGGATAGTAGGCTCCAAGAAAACGCTCCTCGTAGGCAAAGAGCTCGAGATACGCAAATGGCTCAGCAAGAGTCACCTCTACTCCTCCGCTTTCGTCGTGGACAAAGAGGACGGCAAGTTCATCCTTACCGGTGCGGGATGGGGCCATGGTGTTGGTCTCTGCCAGATTGGCGCTGCCGTCATGGCCGACCAGGGCTACTCCTACGAAAAGATCCTCTCTCATTACTTCCCCGGAAGCAAACTGGAAGCACTGTAACACCTGTGACCTATTAGACCAATTTGACTAATTAGACCAATTGACCTATGAGAAAAACCCTCTTCCTGCTCTTCGTTCTTGGCTGCCTGCTCTTTGTCCCTTGCTCCGCCTCCGCCCAGTACCGCAACACCGGCAACTATGTCACCATACGCCTTACACCGGACCGCGCCGACTGGACCTACCGCTGCAAGAGCGATGTCCGTCTGGAGTTACAGGTCATCAGGCATAACGTGGCTATCCCCAACGTAACCGTAGGCTACACCTGGGGCTACGAGCAGCGTCCTGCCCTCACGAAGGACTCGCTGCGCATCGACAAAACAGGCAAGACCACGCTCACCCTCCACGGGGCCGATGTGCCGGGATTCATGACGTTCACGGCAAACGTACGCATCGATGGCGAACAATATACCAACTACATCAACCTCGCCTTCGACCCGCTTCGCATCCAGCCCACAACCACCTTGCCCGAGGATTTCATGTCCTGGTGGCAGGCAGAGCTGAAGAACGCGGAACAGGTGCCCCTCATGCCCGTGTTCAAACACGAACCCGGGATGTCTAACGGCAAGGCCGATGTTTACATGGTGCATTTCCAGAACCACAAAGCTGGCAGTTATATCTACGGCATGCTCACTGTGCCCAAAACTCCGGGCAAGCACGCAGCCGTAGTGGAGTACCCCGGTGCCGGAATCCATAAGTTCCAGAGCGGTAATATGGCTTGGGCGGATTCCGACATCGTGTGTCTCCAGATTGGCATCCACGGCATTCCTCTGGACATGGAGGCAGAGGTCTATCAGAACCTCACCAATGGCGGCATGGCCAACTACGCCTATCTGGGCCTTGAGCACCGCGACAACTACTACTACCGCCGTGTCTTCCTCGGCGCAGCCAAAGCGGTGGATTTCCTGAAGTCCCTTGACTACGTGGACAGCACACGCATCGGCGTCTATGGCGGTTCGCAGGGCGGACTCCTGTCACTTGTCGTCGCTGCCCTTAAACCCGAAGTACGCTGCGTCTCTGCCGCCTATCCCGCCATGTGTGAGACGGCCGGATCACGATACGAACGTGCCGAGGGATGGCCCCGACTCTTCGTATGGAGAAAAGGTACCGACACGCCGCAGATTCGCGACGTAGTGCGCTACTTCGACGCAGTCAACTTCGCGCGCTTCGTCACGCAGGACATCCAGTTCATCCAAGGCTACAACGACCACGTTTGTATGCCCACTACCACCTTCTCCGCCTACAACGTCATACCAAAAGGGCGCAAGATACTTCTCACGCCCTACGATTGCTCACACTGGCTATACCCCGAGCAACATGCTGCTCGACGCCAATGGATGTGTCGGATGCTTCGATAGCCT
>ONQE01000225.1 GCA_900319925.1 uncultured Bacteroidales bacterium
CCGAGGGCATCGAGCCCGCCGACGGCAAGGGTATCCGCAAGCAGCTCGACGACATGCTCGACGAGTACAAGAACCTCAAAGGCTACAAGAGCGACACCGAGCTCACCGCCGAGGACCTGATGAAACTGGCCGACGCTTTCAAGATCCGTGTGAAAGAGGTGCTCGGCACCGAGTTCCCCGACGACGCCCGCGCCCAGATGGAAGGTGGCATCAAGGCCGTCTTCAAGAGCTGGAACGGCAAGAAGGCCGTCAGCTACCGCAAGATTGAGGGTATTCCCGACGATTGGGGCACCGCCGTCAACGTCCAGGCTATGGTCTTCGGCAACATGGGTGACACTTCCGCCACCGGCGTCGCTTTCACCCGCAACCCCGCCACCGGCGACAACCAGTTCTACGGCGAGTGGCTCATCAACGCCCAGGGCGAGGATGTCGTTGCCGGTATCCGCACCCCCAACCCCCTCAACGACGACACCAAGAACGAGCAGAACAAGCACATGCACTCGATGCAGGAGCTGATGCCCGAGACCTATAAGGAACTCTGCGACATCCGCAGCATCCTCGAGAAGAACTACCACGATATGCTCGACATCGAGTTCACCATCCAGGACGGCAAGCTCTATATGCTGCAGTGCCGCGTGGGTAAACGTACCGGTGTTGCAGCCCTCACCATGGCTATGGACATGCTGAAGGAAGGCCTCATCGACGACAGCGAGGTGGTGATGCGCATATCTCCCGCCCAGCTCGACGAGCTGCTGCACCCCATCCTGGATGCCGCCGACGAGAAGAAGCACACTGTTCTCGCCAAAGGTCTGCCCGCAGGCCCCGGTGGTGCCGTGGGTATCATCGCCCTCACCAGCGAGAAGGCTAAGGAGTATCAGGCTGCCGGTATCAAGAATATCCTCGTCCGCGAGGAGACCAACCCCGAGGACGTCGAGGGCATGCGTGCCGCCGACGGTATCCTCACCGCCCGTGGCGGTATGACCTCCCACGCCGCCCTCGTGGCCCGTGGCTGGGGCAAGTGCTGCATCGTGGGTTGCGACGCCGTGAAGATCGAGATGGAGAAGACCTCCGTCAGCACCAACGAGTACGGCAAGAAGAAAGTCAACGTCGAGGAGCACGCCACCGTGACCATCAACGGCAAGGTGTTCCACGAGGGCGACCTCCTCTCGCTCAACGGCTCGAAGGGCTGGGTCTACGACGAGGAAGTGAAGATGATCAACGCCACCGAGAACCCCCTGTTCCAGCAGTTCATGAAGATGGTTGACAAATTCCGCAAGATGGGTGTACGCACCAATGCCGACAACCCCATCGACGCCCAGAAAGCCATCGACTTCGGTGCCGAAGGTATCGGTCTGTTCCGCATCGAGCACATGTTCTATGGCGAAAACAGCGAAGTGCCTCTGGAGAAACTGCGCAACATGATTCTGGCCGAGACGCTGGACGCCCGCGTTGCCGCACTGGCCGAGTTGGAGCCCTATGTGCGTGAGAGCGCCAAGGGTACGCTGAAGGTTATGGACGGAAAGCCCCTCACCTTCCGCCTTATGGACCCCCCGCTGCACGAGTTTGTCCCCCAGTCTGAAGAGAAACAGCGCGAAGTGGCCAAAGCCCGCGGTCTTGATTTCGACAAACTGCACGCCCGTATCGAGAGCCTGCACGAAGTGAACCCCATGATGGGTCTGCGCGGTGTACGTCTGGGTATCATCTATCCCGAAATCACCGAGATGCAGTTCCGCGCCCTCTTCAGCGCAACTGTCGAACTCATGAAGGAAGGCATGCACCCCATGCTGGAAATCATGGTTCCTCTCACCATCAATGCCGCCGAGCTGAAACACCAGAAAGCTCTGGCCGACCGCGTGAAGAAAGAGGTGGAAGCCAAATACGGTGTCAGCTTCGACTACAAATTCGGCACCATGATCGAGATTCCGCGTGCCGCCCTCGTCGCCAACCAGATTGCCGAGGTGGCCGAATTCTTCAGCTTCGGTACCAACGACCTTACACAGATGACCTTCGGTTTCAGCCGCGACGACGTCAACGCCATTGTCAAGACCTATGTCGACGAGAAGATTATCCCCGCCGATCCTTTCAACAACTTCGACACCGAATGCGGAAAACGTTTTTACGGATTACGTTGAGGAAGATCCGAACGAGGAGAAAGCAGACGATCCCGAGGCGATTTATACCGGATTGAACAGCAAAGTTATTCTGAACGAGGCACTTGCAAGCAATTCTTACAGCATTGCGGATCGGGACGGAGACCGTTCCGATTGGGTGGAGCTGTACAACACGACGGACAGCGCGGTG
>ONQE01000120.1 GCA_900319925.1 uncultured Bacteroidales bacterium
GATTGACGACAAGATGCACGCTCGTAGCATCGGTCCTTACTCCCTCATCACACAGCAGCCCCTCGGCGGTAAAGCCAACTTTGGTGGCCAGCGTTTCGGAGAGATGGAGGTATGGGCTCTCGAAGCTTTCGGTGCCTCGCATGTCTTGCAGGAAGTGCTCACCGTCAAGTCCGACGATGTTATTGGACGTGCAAAAGCCTACGAAGCTATCGTCAAGGGCGACAACATGCCTGTTCCCGGTATTCCCGAATCGTTCAACGTGTTGGTCCACGAGCTGCGTGGCTTGGGTCTTGAGGTAACGTTTGATTAATTCAGAATTAAGTACCCAAAGACAAAATCTTATTCTTAATTCTTAATTCAATAATAAAAAGATGGCTTTTAAACAAGAATCACAATTAAGGAATGATTTTAAATCGATAACCGTCAGTCTGGCCTCACCCGAGTCTATCAAAAGACGCTCCTATGGTGAAGTTACCAAGCCTGAGACTATCAACTATCGAACATATAAGCCCGAACGCGACGGACTCTTCTGCGAGAAGATTTTCGGACCTACCCGCGACTGGGAATGCCATTGCGGCAAATACAAACGCATCCGCTACAAAGGAATCGTTTGTGACCGTTGCGGCGTGGAAGTCACCGAGAAAAAAGTGCGTCGTGAGCGTATGGGACATATCGAACTCACTGTCCCTGTCGCCCATATTTGGTTTTTCCGTTCCCTGCCCAACAAAATCGGAACTCTCCTTGATGTCCCCAGCAAAAAGCTTGAGCAGGTAATCTATTATGAAAAATATATAGTCCTCCAACCCGGTAAGGCTGTCCTCAACGAGGTCCCTGTCAAAAAGAATGACCTCCTAACCGAAGAGGAATACTATATAATTAAAGAGAATCTTCCTGAAGGCAACGACCAACTGGAAGACTCCGACCCCAACAAGTTTATCGTCGGCATGGGCTCAGAGGCTCTGTACAAACTCCTCTGTGACCTCGATCTCGACCGCATTAGCTACGACCTCCGCGACCGCGCCTCCAAAGAGTCCTCCAATCAGCGCAAACAGGAAGCACTGAAACGACTCAATGTAGTGGAATCGTTCCGCGAAAGCCGCAAGCGCATGCAAGCCCGCGGCATGGACAACCGTCCCGAGTGGATGATTATGACCATCATCCCCGTCATTCCTCCCGACCTTCGTCCTTTGGTACCGCTGGATGGTGGCCGTTTCGCCACCTCCGACATCAACGAGCTTTATCGTCGTGTCATCATCCGCAACAACCGTCTGAAACGTCTTTTCGAAATCAAGGCTCCCGAAGTCATCATGCGCAACGAAAAGCGTATGCTGCAGGAATCTGTCGATTCTCTCTTCGACAACAGCCGCAAGGTTTCTAGCGTTAAATCCGACAGCAACCGCTCGCTTAAATCCCTGTCCGACTCGCTTAAGGGCAAACAGGGCCGCTTCCGTCAAAACCTCCTCGGTAAACGTGTCGACTACTCCGGTCGTTCTGTTATCGTTGTGGGTCCTGAACTCAAAATGCACGAATGCGGTCTTCCTAAAGACATGGCCAGCGAACTGTTCAAACCCTTCATCATCCGTAAACTTCTCGAGCGCGGACTGGTCAAGACTGTCAAATCCGCCAAACGCGTGGTCGACCGCAAAGACCCCGTGGTATGGGAGATTCTTGAAAATATCCTCAAAGGCCACCCCATCATGCTCAACCGTGCTCCTACCCTGCACCGTTTGGGTATCCAGGCTTTCCAGCCCAAGCTGGTAGAAGGCAAAGCTATCCGACTCCACCCGCTGGTGTGTACCGGTTTCAATGCTGACTTCGATGGTGACCAGATGGCTGTCCACGTGCCTCTGGGCAATGCTGCCATCCTCGAGGCCCAGCTCCTCATGCTCTCCACCCACAACATTCTCAATCCTGCCAATGGTGCTCCTATCACCGTGCCTTCTCAGGACATGGTTCTCGGTCTCTACTACATGACCAAACCCCGCCACACAACTCCCGATGAGATTGTTAAGGGTGAAGGTTCACGTTTCTATTCTGCCGAAGAAGTTATCATTGCATACAACGAGAAACGTGTATCTCTCAATGCCTGCATCAGTGTCAAGATTAACGCCAACGGACTTGACGAATTCCAATTCATCAAGACCGACCGCACCTTCATGGAGACCATCAAAGACAAAGATGGCAACATCCTCACCGACATTGACTGCTCCACCCCCGCAGAAATCAAGGAGCGCTGCTGCACCGAGTACGAAATCAAACGTGACAAAGACGGCAACCCCATCCTTGACTCCAAAGGCCACTTCATCAAGACCGACCGTATCCGCACCACTGTGGGTCGCGTTATCTTCAACGAAGTAGTCCCCAAAGAATACGGCTATGTCAACATGGTGCTCGGCAAGAAATCTCTACGCGACATCATCGGTGACCTGTTCACCGCCTGCGGCAACGCAGTTACCGCCAATTTCCTCGACGATATCAAGAATATGGGCTATCGTCAAGCATTCCGTGGTGGCCTATCCTTCAACCTCGGCGATGTTATCATCCCCAACGAGAAAGAAGAACTCATCGCCAAAGCCAACGAAGAGGTCGAAGAAGTCTTGGGACAGTACTCCATGGGTCTTATCACCAACAACGAACGTTACAACCACGTTATCGATATTTGGACCACTACCAACAACCGCTTGACCGAAACCTTGATGAAACAGCTCAAGGCCGACAACCAAGGTTTCAACCCCATCTACATGATGTACGACTCGGGTGCCCGTGGTAGTAAGGAACAGATTCGTCAGCTCTCCGGTATGCGTGGCCTTATGGCCAAGCCCCAAAAAGCCGGTGCTTCTGGCAACGAGATTATCGAGAACCCCATCATCTCCAACTTCAAGGAAGGACTTTCGGTGCTCGAATACTTCATCTCAACCCACGGTGCTCGTAAAGGTTTGGCCGATACCGCTCTGAAAACTGCTGATGCCGGTTATCTTACTCGTCGTCTGGTCGATGTGGCACACGATGTTATCATCACCTCCGAAGACTGCGGCACCCTTCGCGGCCTGCCCACCACTGCACTCAAGAAAGGTGAAGACGTGGTCGTCTCTCTCGGCGAGAAAATCCTGGGCCGCACCTCTGTTCATGACATCTACCATCCCCACACTGGCGAACTCATCGTCCGTGCTGGCGAAGAGCTGACCGAAGATATCTGCAAAATCATCGAAGAATCCCCGCTGGAGGAAGTGGAAATCCGCTCCGTTCTCACCTGTGAGGCAAAACACGGCGTCTGCGCCAAATGTTACGGCCGCAACCTTGCTACCGGCAAAATGGTTCAGAAAGGCGAATCGGTCGGTGTCATCGCCGCTCAGGCTATCGGTGAGCCCGGTACCCAGCTCACCCTTCGTACATTCCACGTCGGTGGTGTGGCTGGTGGCAACATCGGTTCCGACTCAACACTTACCGCCAAACACGAAGGCCGTCTCGAAATCGACGAGCTCCGTTCCATCCCCTACACCGACAACGATGGCAACAGCTACCACATCGTTATGGGCCGTTCCGCTGAAATGAGAATTGTGGACGAGAACACAAACGTCACCCTCTTCTCTGCCCTCCTGCCCTATGGTGCCAAACTCTACAAACAAGCGGGTGAACACCTGTCCAAAAACGACTTTATCGCCGAATGGGACCCCTACAATGCTGTCATCATCTCCGATGTCGCTGGTCGTGTTTCGTTCGAAAACGTCATCGAAAATATCACCTACCGTGTCGAAAGCGATGCCCAGACAGGTCTGCAGGACAAAGTCATCACCGAATCCCGTCAGCGTACCAAAAACCCCACCCTCAACATTGTCGACGATGAAGGCGTCGTCCTCAAGGTATACGACCTCCCCGTCGGTGCCCATATCGGTGTTGAGCAAGGCCAAATGCTGAAGGCTGGTGACATCATGGTCAAAATCCCGCGCAGCTTCGGTAAAGCCGGCGATATCACCGGAGGTCTTCCCCGTGTCACCGAACTCTTCGAGGCCCGTAATCCTTCCGATCCCGCTGTGGTGGCCGAAATCGATGGTATTGTCACTATCGACAAAAAACTCAAACGCAACAACCGTCAAATCACCATCACCAGCAAGACCGGTGAACAACGCACCTACCTCATACCCACATCCAAGCAAATCCTTGCCCAAGACAGTGACTATGTCAAGGCCGGTACTCCGCTCTCCGACGGTGCCATCACCCCTGCCGACATTCTGGCCATCAAGGGTCCGATGAAGGTCCAGGAATACATCGTCAACGAAGTACAAGAAGTGTACCGTCTCCAGGGTGTGAAAATTAACGACAAACACTTTGAAGTCATCGTACGTCAGATGATGCGCAAGGTCGAAATCGAAGATCCCGGCGACACTCGCTATCTGGAAGGAGAACTGGTCAATAAGATTGATTTCCACGAAACCAACGATGAGATCTTCGGAATGAAGGTTGTTGAAGACTGTGGCGACTGCGAGACCCTCAAAAACGGTCAAATCATTTCCGCTCGCCGCTTGCGTGACGAAATGTCCATCCTCCGTCGTCAGGACAAGAAACTCATCACCGCTCGCGATGCACGTCCCGCTACAGCCAAACAGATTCTGCAAGGTATCACCCGCGCCTCTCTCCAAACCAAGAGCTTCATCTCGGCTGCTTCCTTCCAGGAGACAACCAAAGTACTCACCGAAGCCGCTATCAATGCCAAACAGGACTTCCTCGAGGGCATGAAGGAGAACGTCATTGTGGGTCACCTCATCCCTGCCGGTACTGGTTTGCGCGAATACAACAACCTCATTGTTGGCAACATCCATGAGATGGAAAATGCAAACAACTAAAACATCATTGACTATGGCTAACAACAGAATAGACAATCCGCAACCTAAGGATTTGAAAATCGACATGACACCCGACGTAGCCCAGGGCACCTACAGCAACCTCGCCATCATCTCTCACAGCCCAAGCGAGATTGTACTCGACTTTGCTCAGATGCTTCCCGGCACACCCAACGCCAATGTGCGTTCACGCATCATCATGAACCCCATTCATGCCAAACGTCTGCTTGCCGCTCTCAACGACAACATTCAAAAGTACGAACAGAACTTTGGCGCCATTGTCGAGCCTCAACCCCCAATGGATGCAAAAACAGTACCCTACGACATCTTAGGCAAAGCCTGACAATCGTAAATACTAACAATACCGCAGCCGTATTTCATCTCGATGGAATACGGCTGTTTCTTTTTATCCCAAATATCAATCCTCGCCAACAACTAAGAAACACTATCCCCTAATAACCGTCACACGGCCGTCAGGTTCAACCTTAAGTATCCGGCTTGAACCTACTGTCGGATGCCAAAAAAGCGGTGAATCGGGCAAGCAACAATCCACCCTGCCTTTCAAAGACTCAACAATATCACCATAACATTGCGGCGACGGATGTCCTGAGAAATTAGCCGAAGTACTCACAATAGGGCTATCCAACATCTCCAACAACTGCTGACAAAAGTCCATCCGCGGCACTCGCACACCTATCGTTCCATCGCCCGCCGGTAAATTCTCCGCCACCCTTCGGCACACCATATCGGCAGGAACAATTACCGTAGTGGGGCGTTCACTCTCCAGCAACAACCCTCTCACCTCGTCCGGCATATTACGCGAAAGCATCGATGCTGTCACCAGCAACAACATCGCCTTGCTGTGGTCTCGCTCCTTGATAGCATATATACGTTCCACCGCATCCCCATTGGCGGCATCGCATCCAATTCCCCAAATCGTATCTGTCGGATAAAGCAGTGTACGCCCATTTTTCAAAGCTTCAAAAGCAGTCGCAAGTATGTCAGCAAACAATTCCATTTAGTTAAATTTTGGTGCAAAGATACGATTTATTCAGAAAATTTCGTATCTTTGCAAGATAAAAAGTATACTGAGCAAACAAACGTTTATAATTAAAATATTAATCATTAAAACATTACACTCATGAAAGGACATCCAAAAGGTCTTATCGCAGCAGCCTTGAGTAATATGGGTGAACGCTTCGGCTACTATATTATGAACGCTGTGCTGGTGTTGTTTCTTTGCTCCAAATTCGGCCTTGCCGAGGAGAAAGCAACATTAATCTACTCCATATTCTATATGGGTATCTACATCCTGAGTCTGGTTGGCGGTATCATAGCCGACCGCACTCAAAACTACAAAGGGACTATCCAAACCGGTTTGCTCATCATGGCATCCGGCTATGTCATTCTGGCCATCCCCATCCTGGCCACCGCCGGCAACATCGGCTGGCTGCTCCCCCTCACTTGCGTAGCCCTGTTCCTCATCGCCTTCGGTAACGGCTTGTTCAAAGGCAACCTCCAGGCCATTGTAGGACAAATGTACGACGACTTCGAAATCGAAGCTGCCAAACACGGCGAAGAAGCCCTCCGCATTGCCAAAAACAAACGCGACAGCGGTTTCCAAATTTTCTACATGTTCATCAACGTTGGCGGACTGATTGCTCCTTTCGTCGCCCCCCTGCTCCGCAGCTGGTGGCTGGGTCAGAACGGCTTTGAGTACAACGCCGACCTTCCCGCCCTCTGCCATCAATTTATTGCCACCGGTAGTGCCCTGGGCGCCGAAGCAATGACCAAGATGACCGAACTCTTCGCCGCCATGAATGTCACCGTTCCCGCCGACACTGTGGCCGCACAGGAACTCTGCCAAAACTACCTCAACGTCTTCAACACCGGTGTCCACTACAGCTTCATCGCCTCTGTGGCCGCCATGCTCATCTCCCTCACCATCTTCCTCTGCACCAAAAAGAAATTCCCCACTCCCGCCAAGAAAGCCGCTCAGGAG
>ONQE01000021.1 GCA_900319925.1 uncultured Bacteroidales bacterium
TCGCGGTTTTCGCAGTTCTGGAGGAAGGGTTCCATCGAGGGGACGTGCACGGTGAAGGCGTATTTGCCCTTGGCGTCCTTCATGCCGTCGGCAGCCTCTTTAGCAGCAGCCAACTGGCTTTCCGTCAAGCCTTTCAGGTCATCCTCATTGTCCACGAAGAGCGCATAGCCGTTGGTGGCGCTGAGCACGTTGTTGCCGAACTTGAGGGTGAGAGCGGAGAGCTTCTCGTTGATTTCGCGGAAGCGGGCCTGCTTGTCGGCAGGGACGTTCGCACCGCCGCGCTCGAAATCCTTGTAGATGACCTCCAACAGACGCAGCTGCTCGGAGTTCAGGTTCTCCTTTTCGCGGTTGTTATAGACCGTCTTGATACGTTCGAACAGTTTGGCGTTCAGCATGATGTCATCGCCGTGACGGGTGAGCATCGGGTAGATGGTGTCGGCGAGTGCCTCCATTTCGGGGCTGTTCATGCATTCGGCGAGGTTCATGAAGACGGCGGACACCTTAGTCAGCAACTCCCCGCTGTATTCGTAGGGGATGATGGTGTTGCTGAATGTCGGCGCTTCACTGTTGTCGCAGATGGTCTGGATGTTCTCCATCTGCTGGCGCATTCCCGCCTGGATGGCGGGGAGGTAGTCGGAGGTTTTGATCTGGTCGAACGGCGGCACACCGTAGGGGGTATCCCACTCCTTCATGAAGGGGTTTCCGGCGAGGCTGTCGCTTTCGGCCGTCTTTTTCTTGCAAGCGCCGCCGAGGAGAGCGGAAGCCACAACTAAGCTCATAATGAATAACTTATGGTTCATAATCTTTGAATTTGATGTCCTTATTTGAACGTTTATAAAGAAAGGGCAAAGGTACATAAATTACTAACATACGACAAAAAAAACAGCAAAACCCGATCCATTTTGAATCGGGTTTTGTCGATGTAGAGAGAAGAGGTCGATGGCCTATTTCTCTTTCAGCAGATCGCGGATTTCGGTGAGGAGTTTCTCTTCGGCTGACGGCTCGGGAGCGGGCGCGGGAGCTTCTTCCTCTTGTTTCTTCACCAGGTTGGAGGCCTTGTTGATCAGCTTGATCACGCAGAAGATACAGAGTGCCACGATCAAGAAGTCGATGGTCACCTGGATGAAGTTGCCGTAGTTGAGGGTCACGGCTTCGGCCACCACATCGCCGGCCTCGTTGAGCTTCGGGGCGCGGAGCGTTGCCGAGAGGGTTGTGAAGTTGACGTTGCCGATGAGCGCGCCAACGAGCGGCATGAGGATGTCGTTCACCAATGAGGTGACGATTTTGCCGAAGGCACCGCCGATGATCACACCGATGGCCATGTCCATGACATTGCCCTTCATCGCGAATTCCTTAAATTCTTTAAAAAATCCCATAGCTTTAAAATTTTGATGATGAATGAAAGCGCAAAAGTACAATTTTTTCTTTTGAATGTTACGCTTTTATGTAATGAAAAAAAGTGGGAATCAGGAAACATCCGGGCATAAAAAAAGTGATCTGTACTGGATTTGAACCAGTGACCTCTTGCCTGTCAAGCAAGCGCTCTAAACCAACTGAGCTAACAGATCGTCTGTCAAAAAGACGGTGCAAAAATACACTTTTTTCGATATGATTCGACACCGAAAACGTTTTTCTTGATTTTTTTCATAAGCTATTGATATTGAACTACGTAGAATGGCAATCCGCGTCTCTGCAAGGGCGTTTTGGGGTATTCCGAGGCTGTTTCGAGGCACAAAAAACGCGCGCCGGAGGCTTCCGGGGCGCGTTTTCGATAGGGGTTGCCGGTTGAAATCCGGGGACTATTTCTTGAGTCCGAGGATCTCTCTCGCCTCGTCGGAGGTGGCGATGGGGCGACCGAGCAGCTTGGCCATGCGGACGACTTTGTCAACGAGTTCGCCGTTGCTCTTGGCGAGGACGCCGCGTTCGAGGTAGAGGTTGTCCTCGAAGCCGACGCGCACGTTACCGCCCATCACGATGGTGGGGGCGGCGAGGGTGAAGGCGTGGCGGCCGATGCCGGTGCTCGTCCAGGTGCTGCCGGCGGGGATGTTCTTCACGAGCCAGCAGAGGTTGTCAACGGTGGCGGGGGTGCAGCCGGGGACGCCGAGCACGAAGTTGAACTGCATGGGGGCGCCGGGAACCTCGCCCTTGCGGGCCATGGTGAGGATGGTGTCGAGGTGACCCATCTCGAAGCACTCGTATTCGGGCTTGATGCCGCGCTCGATCATGCGTTTGCCGAAGGCGCGCATGGTGGGCATCGTGTTGTCGAAGATTTCGTCGCCGAAGTTGCAGGTTCCGCAGTCGAGGGTGGCCATCTCGGGAATCGGGGTGGTGTCGGTCGATTGCAGACGCTCGTCGGGGGTCATGCCCACGGCACCGCCGGTGGACGGGATCAGGATGACGTTGGGGCAAGCCTTGTAGATGGCGTCCTCGCACTCCTGGAAGCGGGCGCGGCTCTGCGTGGGCGTGCCGTCGTCCTCGCGCACGTGCAGGTGCACGATGGCTGCGCCGGCATCCACCGCGCTCTTGGCTTCGCGCACGATCTCCTCAACGGTGTAAGGGACAGCGGGATTCTGTTCTTTTGTCACTTCGGCACCGCAAATAGCGGCGGTTATGATCAGTTTTTCCATGTTTAAGGTTTAAGGGTTAGGGTTTAAGGGTTAAGGGTTAAGGGTTAGGGGTTAGGGTTTAGGGTTTAAGGGTTAAGGGTTAGGGGTTAAGGGTTAGGGGTTAGGGTACTACTTTCTTTGGCATTGTTTGGGGACGACGCAGGTGCCGGAGGCGCGGCAGACGACGATGGGTTCTTCCAGGACGTCGGCGGCGGAGGCGCTGATGTCGGGGCGCGGGCGGACGACCTTGCGGGCCTCGAAGACCATCTTGCGGGAGGTGTTGCCCACTTTGGTGATCTCACCGACTGCCTCGATGTAGTCGCCGGCATAGACGGGGGGCCGCCGTAATGGGCGTCTTGAGAACTCATTCTCAAACGAATCATTGATGTTTTCTTTTCTTCCATAAGATACTTAATTTCAAAAATTTATAATAATATTGACATTGTTTTTCGAGACGGCAAAGGTACATAATTTTTCGAAAGGGAAGATTGTATATAATTTGTTATCTTTGCAGATTGAATAAAATTGTAGAAAAAACAGGAATAATTACTCTTAACGATTGTTGAAATTATAATGGAAACCTCTCATAATCAAATAGTCTCCTTTATTTGGTCCATCGCTGACGATGTGCTACGCGATGTATTTTTGCGTGGCCAATACCGTGATGTGATTTTGCCCATGGTCGTGCTTCGCCGCCTCGATGCATTGCTCGAACCCACCAAATTAGTGGTTGAGGAGGAAATCAAAGAGAACGAGATAGACAACCTTGACGAGGGCGTGCTGAAGGACATCACTGGCCTCAGCTACTTCAATACCAGCAAATGGACATTGAATCGTTTGAAATCGCAAGCTTCGGACAACAACGACATCCTTTACGACAATTTCATCGAATACCTCAACGGCTATAGCGAGAACGTTCGCGATGTGCTGAAGAACTTCGAATACTACAGCAAAGCGCGTAAATTAGCCGACAATGACCGCTTGCTGGCGATTATAGAGAAAATCACCGACCCGCGCATCAACCTCACTGACAAGGAGGTGAAAAACCCCGAGGGCATCATGCTGCCCGCCATGACCAACATCGGCATGGGAACCGTGTTTGAGGAACTGCTGCGCCGCTTCAACGAGGAAAACAATGAGGAGGCGGGCGAACACTTTACGCCCCGCGACGCCATCTCGCTGTTGGCCCACCTCGTTTTTGAGCCCGTGAAGGACAACCTCCCCAAGATCATCTCCTTGTACGACCCGGCTTGTGGTTCTGGTGGAATGTTGACGGAAAGCCGCGAATACCTTATGGATATTGGGGTCAGAAGCGCGGCCATCCAGCTTTCGGGTACGGAAATCAACCCGGAGACCTACGCCATTTGCAAGTCCGACTTGATTATCAAAGGTGTTGACCCAGGTGGGATGCACTTGGGCAACACCATCACCGACAACGCCTTTTCCGACAAGTCGTTTGGCTATATGATCACCAATCCGCCCTACGGCAAATCGTGGAAGACAGACAAGGAGAAGATTTACCACGAGAAGACGCTGCTTGACCACCGTTTTGAACTGCCGTTGACCAATTTCGTCGGCGAAGAGGAGGTGGTGGATTGTACCCCGCGCACGTCCGACGGACAATTGCTGTTTGTGTTGGAGGAGGTTGACAAGATGAAACCGCTCGAATTCCAGCCACAGGGCAGCCGCGTGGCTTCCATTCACAACGGGTCGTCGCTGTTTACGGGCGACACAGGCAGCGGTGAGAGCAACATCCGTCGCTATCTGATTGAGAAGGACTTGGTTGATGCCATTATCCAACTGCCGAACAACATCTTCTACAACACGGGTATCACCACCTACGTGTGGCTTTTGACCAACAAGAAGGCCGAAAGCCGCAAAGGCAAGGTGCAACTGATCGACGCTTCGCAGGCCTTTGAAAAATTGAGGAAAAACCAAGGCTCGCGCAACTGCACCATCACGCCCGAACATCGTTCGACCATCCTGAAGACCTACATGGACTTCGTGGAAAAGGAAGCCGATGGCGACAAGGTGGCCTCCAAGATTTTCGACGGCGACGACTTCCGCTTCTACAACGTCACCATCGAGCGGCCGTTGCGCTTGAAAAGCCAGTTCAACGCCCTGAAAATTGATGAGATGCTCTATGACAATGGCGAACTCGAGCTCTCGAAATGGCTGTACCAGACCTACGGCAACCAAGTGTTTGAAGGTTTGGGCGCTGAGATCCTGGACATCAAGGAGTATTTGAACGACAACGAGATAAAGTTGACCGACAAGAAGTTAGCGAAACTCATCAGCATCAAGGAATGGCAGAGCCGCCGCGAGTTGATGGATGCGGCCAAGCAACTGATGCATGCCATCGGCACGGAGGTCTTCATGGACTACAACCAGTTTGTCGCGAAGATTGAGGCTGCGGCCAAGGCATTGAAGTTGGATGTGAAAGGCAACAAGTTGAATGCCATCGCCCGCGCCATGTCGGTGACCGATCCAGAAGCCAAGCCAGTGGTGAAGAAACAGCATAAGACAGGCAGCAAAGAAGTGGAGAGACTCGTGGATGTGTATGGCATTGACGAGAAACGCCTTGCGGACTACGGCTTCTTCCCGGGCGAAAAAGGCAGCTATGTCGCCCAATATGTGGAATACGAGACCGACAGCGACTTGCGCGACACAGAAAAGATTCCCGTGAAGGAAGACATCTACGAGTATTTCCAGCGCGAGGTGCGACCGTATGTGGCGGATGCGTGGATCAATCTGCCGCCGACCAAGATAGGCTGCGAAATCTCGTTCAACAAGTATTTCTACAAGCCCGTGCCGCTGCGCACCCTTGAAGAGAACGAGCAAGACATCCTCGAACTCGACCGTCAGAGCCAAGGCTTTATCCAGTCACTGTTTAATTTGATGTAATATGGCCAAAAACACAGAACCTACATACGTTCCGCCGTTTACGATAACTGACGAAATCACGACACTTGTCGCAGAGATTGCCGAAAAAGTGGGGCATCTTACGGCCTCGGCCGAGCAACTGCCGACACCACAGTTGCGTAGGGAAAACCGTATTAAGACCATACAATCGTCGCTGGCTATCGAGAACAATTCGTTATCGTTGGATCAAGTGACCGCCATCGTGGAAGGCAAGCGTGTACTTGGCGCACCCAACGAGATACAGGAGGTGAAAAACGCTATTGGTGCCTACGAATTGATGTTGGAACTGAATCCGTATAAGGAGAAAGATATGCTGAAGGCACATAAACTGATGATGACGGACCTTGTTCGTGAATGTGGACGCTTTCGCACAGGAGGCGTCGGCGTGTTTAACGGCGAAGTGTGCATTCACATGGCACCACCTGCCCAACGAGTACCACTGCTTATTGGCGAATTGCTTGACTGGGTGAAAACCACCAAGACCCATCCGCTCATCAGTTCGTGCGTGTTCCATTATGAATTTGAGTTTATCCATCCATTTGCCGACGGCAATGGACGCTTGGGACGGATGTGGCAAACCTTGCTTCTGATGCAATGGAAACCCATCTTCGCATGGATACCGGTGGAAACCATCGTCAAGGAGCACCAACAGGAGTATTATGCTGCCATTATGAAAAGCGACCATGAGGCGTCGAGCACACCCTTCATTGTTTTCATGTTGGGCTGTTTGAAAGAGGCATTGGATGAAATGGTGAAAAGTAACCAAAAAAGTAACCAAAAAAGTAACCAGAAAATCATTTCGGCCATGCGTGATAATCCGGTTGTTACCATTAAGGATCTGCAAGCCATTACGGGGCTTTCGGAAAGCGGCGTAAAAAAAATCATACGCCAACTTCGGGCAGATGGCATTATCGAAAGGGTGGGTGCTGCCAAAGGTGGGCATTGGAAAGTCATACAAACGATTTAGATTATGCAACGATACGATACATACAAGGACAGCGGCGTGAAATGGCTCGGTGAGATTCCAAGCCATTGGGAGATGCGTAAAATGAAGTTTTCTTTTGAAGAAAGGAGCCAAAAAGGTTTTCCTAATCTACCGTTGCTTGCAGCCACACAGAATCATGGTGTAATTAGAAAGACTGATTACGAGAATCGTACTGTTGAAGCAACTAAATCATTGGATACTCTTAAATTAGTTGAAATTGGAGATTTTGTTATAAGTTTGCGTTCATTTCAAGGTGGTATTGAGTTATGTTATGAGAAAGGAATAATTAGCCCTGCATATACAATCCTTAGACCAACTCACATCACAGCTGGTTATTTTAAGCATCTTGGGAAATCACCAATTTTCATACAATTGTTAAAGTCTATGGTGACAGGTATTCGAGAGGGCCAGAATATTGATTATGGGAAACTACGAGAGAATCTCCTTCCGATTCCTCCAATTGCCGAGCAAACCGCCATAGCCAACTACCTCGACACCGCCACCGCGAAGATAGACGCCGCCATAGCGCAGCAGCAGAAGATGATCGACCTCTTGAACGAGCGCAAGCAAATCATCATCAACCGCGCCGTAACCAAAGGCCTCAACCCCAACGCGAAAATGAAGGACAGCGGCGTGGAATGGATTGAAGAGGTGCCGGAGGGGTGGAAAATTATTCCATTAAAAGCGATAATATCATTTGTTAATGGATATGCTTTTGATAGCAATGATTTTAAGGATGAGGGAGAGGTGAAGGTAATACGTATTAGCAACATTGCAGATGGCACTATAGACTATGAAGGAATAGCTTTTGTTCACCAAAACCAATCTTTATGCCCATATTTAACTAAAGCAGGCGATTTACTTATTGCAATGAGTGGTGCTACTACGGGTAAAGTGGGATTTGATGATTTAGGTGGGGCATATGTTAATCAACGTGTTGGCATAATTCGTAGTGATTTCCAGAAATGGGTATACTATTGGCTTAATACTTCTTATTTCAAAGAGTATATATACTTATCGGCATTAGGATCGGCACAGCCAAATATCTCATCAAAAGGAATCAAGAATTTCCGTATCCTATTTCCTTCACTAGAAGATTATGAAAGAATTATAGAAAACTTGGAATTGTTATGTCAAAAGGTTGACAATGCCATAGGCTCTTGTGAAAATCAAATCTCCCTTCTTCAGGAGCGGAAGCAGATCATCATCAATGAAGTGGTGACGGGAAAGGTGAAAGTAATGTAGATAAATATGAAAAATGCAGATAAAATATTAAAGCTAAAAGACTTTCTGGAAACGAGGGAATTAGAATATAGTAAATGTTGTTGGTTGGACATGGCATTAGAAAATGTCATGGATGGAAATATTGGTGCAAGTGCATTGGGTCAGTTGGATAACCTGTATTATGAAGTGTTTCGCTTAATACACAGATGTGAAGATGAAAGACATTTATTTCGTTTTTCGGGTATTTCTTCAGATAACTCATGGAACGGGTTTGTCAGTGATATTGAGAATAGTGCAATAACGCTTTCTTCCCCTTGTAGTTTTAATGACCCTATGGATCCTTTGATTAGAGCATGGGTAAGACAAAGACAAATTCATTATGATAACAAGGTGGACAAGATAATGTATCAATTGGTTGGGAAAGCTTTGGAAAAAACGAGGATCTGCTGTATGGTTGATCCTATAAAAAACAAGAGGAAACGATGCTCAAAAAAGGATATCCCAACGATAGAAGGTTGTAATCCCTTGATGTGGGCGCACTATGCTAATAGTCATAAAGGAATTTGTGTTCAATACAAGATTGCACCGTCAAACATTTTGGATACAGACGAGATGGTTGTTAGATTGCTTGATGTCAATTATGACAAAACACTTCCATTGGATGGCGACATCTCTTTCATAGACTCCCTTATCATAAAAGGAGATTGCTGGAGGTATGAAAAGGAATCTCGTTTAATTATGTATTCCAAAAGAAAGACGAAAGAATTCTGCCAATTGAAAGGGTATGAGGTTGAAGCAGTTTATATGGGTTGCGAGATAGATCCTAAAAAACGCGGGTATATTAAGGATATGCTTCGTGGAAGTAATGTGAAGCTATATCAAATGGCGTTTTCTAGTAAAGATATTACAAAACTTGAATCTCATCGTATTGATTTATAGTTGTGTTTTAAAAATGATAGGTAACGAAAAACCAAAGAATATGAAATTCATCACATCGACACATTTGAATCAATGGGCAGATACGAAAGAATGCCAACAGTTGTTGCCAGAATTGATTAAAAGGTTGATAGACGCATCTGTATCCAATGTAGACAGAATTAGTTTTCCGTCGGGTGATACGGTTTATCTTCCCGGATGGGACGGAGTGGTTTCGTGTGATGAACGTATTGATATGGTTTCTGCTGGGGTCTCCCTTTGGGAGTGTGGTGCCACAAAAGATGTTAAAGGCAAAATAGATGGCGATTACGACAAAAGAACTAAAAATCCCTTAGGGCATGACAGAAGCGACTCCACGTTTGTCTTCGTTACGCCACGAATATGGGAAGGGGCGGATGAATGGTTGCAGACTCACGGAGAAGGATGGAAGAAAGTTGTTGTTTATACAGCGGTTGAATTGGAGCGTTGGATTGAAAAATGTCCTTCGGTGGGTATGTGGTTGGCGGAAAAAAGAAGACTTTTGCCTTCAAGTGGGTATATGCTTCCTGAAACATATTGGAACAGATGGGCGCAAGGGAAAGTGTACAGGTTGCCATACGAAATCATTTTGCCAGGAAGGGAAAAGATAAGCAAACAAGTCGTTGAAACTTGCAAGACGGCCAGCACGCTGTCCCTTCAGGCTCTAACTCAAAATGAAGGAATCGCATTTGCGATAGCCAGCATTTTGACCAGTGAAGAAGCGGACAAGCTGATGTCAAGGTTGATAGTAGTAACCGAAAAGGATGCCTATAATGACTTGGTTGAACATTATGACAATCTTATTCTTTTGACTACGGTGGCGGAAGACATTCACTATTCAACAAAACGCGGACATTCTGTTATCATCGCTGCAACTCCGGCAGATCAAATAAAACAAGCTGTAACGTTGCCCATCATTGAGAAAGAAGGATTTGTTGAGGCTTTGGTAAAGGTGGGGTATGATGTGGCAAAAGCAAGAAAAATCGCAAAAGATACAGCTCGCGATATCAATGTCTTTCGGAGAAGAGAAGGAATAGCGTTTGAAAAGCCCAAGTGGCTTGACTCTAAAGAAGATTTGCTGCCAGCAATTCTTGCTGGGAAGTGGACAGACACTATTGATGGGGATAAAAGTGTTTTGGAACTCTTATCTGGCATGAAATATGAGCAGTATGAGGAAAAGCTCTACACTCATTTGATGGAGGAAGAGACGCCTTTATTTCATGTCGGGAATACCTGGCGTATTCGCTCACCCTACGAGGCAACTGTTTATGCTCAGGCTATGTTTACCACATCTATTCTGAACAAGCTTAGAGAAGTCTGTCAAAGTTTAATCCAAGACGATGATCCAGAGGCCATTGATAAAATAAATCCTGATATATTTCAATTCAGGCAATTCAAACAAAAATACTCAAACATTATCAAAGAAAGTGTTTGCCAAACTCTTTGTTTAATGTCGATAGTCGATGACTCAAGTGGCCAAAAACTTACCCTATGGGTTGATGAAACCGTGAAAAACTTATTGAAAGATTGGGATTTGCCCAGATTTTTGTCAAATAAGCATTATTTGACAGCCCTAGCTGAGGCATCGCCAAAAGAATTCCTCAATTTTATAGAAAAGTTGCCTATTAACATTCTTGATGTTGTTTTTACGCCATACAAACCAAAGTATTCTATTTCTGGGTGGGAAATCGAATATGCGGAGATTTTGTGGGCTCTTGAAATGCTTGCCTGGGACGTAGAGCATCTTAATAGGGTAACAAGACTTCTCCTTTGTTATTCAAAATATCAAAATGAGAGTAATTATGAAAACAGACCCATAAATTCATTGTATAAGATATACCGCTTTTATTTACCCCAGACGTATGCAACTTTTGAGGAAAGAATGACCGTGTTGAGAGCATGTGCTTCTTCTTTTCCAGACGAAATCTATAAACTTTGTGTACGGGTATGCAAATCTTTGGTTGAAAGGACGTTCTTCTATAATCACTATTATAGATGGAGATTGTTTGGAGAACTCAGGACCATATCACATGCCACTTTTGTGTTGGACTCAGAGTTGCAAGAAGTTGTGAGGTTGATGTTGCAATGTTGTAATTACTCGTCAGAAAAGGTGTCAGAGTTGCTTTCGCTCACGTCTAAAAAAAGCATGAATAGTTGTAGAAATTTGATTGTTGATGCGGTGAAGGGTCATTGGGAAGAGTTGGATGACAAGGAATCCGTGATAGACACGTTAAGAGATGAGATTATTAGGCACAAGAATTGTTCCGGTGACAGTTGGGCCTTGTCGGAAATAGAGCTAAAACCTTTTCTGGAATTATACAAGGCTATTGAGTCTGAAGATCCAGTAAGCAAACATACGTGGCTGTTTAAAATGCATTCTGTCCCATTGCCAGAATTTAGACGAAATACGAGTTATGAAGAGAAATG
Organism: uncultured Bacteroidales bacterium; assembly: GCA_900319925.1. Classification (GTDB taxonomy): domain Bacteria; phylum Bacteroidota; class Bacteroidia; order Bacteroidales; family WCHB1-69; genus F23-D06. Next base: position 11,119 of record ONQE01000021.1, read on the forward strand.
GAAAATGTTATTAGAAGCCCGGAAGAATGCTGTTCTGGAAATTTATGGTTGTCATGGAATTAATGGCATCTGGGACTTCATTAACAAGGTGAAGTGTCCTGAAAGTTTAGGTAGAAGTCTGGTCTCAATATTTGAGGATCAAATTTATGACGATGTTTGCCAAAAGTATAAATCAAAAGAAATCAGTGATGGTTTTGTCAAATCGTACTTGTTTGAGTTGTGTCGTCACGATATTCCCACATATCAAGAATTAGCCAAGCAAACTGTAGAGAGGGATTCAGATTTAGCAATAGTGCTGTTCGCCCCAGGATACATAAAAGAGCTGGCAAAGTTAGCGGCAGGTTTTGGAACTGAGATTAAACGTGCATATTGGGAATCAGTTGATGTTCAATACATGAAACTGGAAGATGCTGCTGAAGTGGTACGTGAATTGGTTGATGTGTGTAGATTCTCTGATGCGATTAGCGTCCTATACGATAATCGGGAATCTATCCAAATGAGCGACACGGAAAAGACACATGTTCTTTTTAGATATGCCTATGGCACCAAGAGCATTGCTCGAATGGATCCCTATTGTTTGGCGACCTTGTTGGAAGAGTTGGATAAATCAGAGGATCCTGATGTGATAAAAGAGTTGATCTCGGTGGAATTTCTCTTGTATCGAATGGTCGATAATTACATGGATATGACTAACTCAAGATTTGCCAAAGAGCTGTCTCGTAATCCTGAATTGATGATTCAACTTGTGGAGTTAGCATATCCTTCTGATGATAGTAAAGCAGAGCAACTGGAAGTTTATGCAAATGAGAATGAGAGATATCTGAAAGAAAACGCTTTCCATATATTGTATTTTGGGCATCCTATTGTCTCATTCAATAATGAAGAGGGCGTGTTTGACGGTGAGATCATGAAGCAATACATCGAACATCTATACCGTTTGGCGAAAGAAAGAAAAAGAATCAAAGTAATTGACTTTGTCGTGGGTGATATATTAGGCGACGTTCCACGTGATGATAATTATCCTCCCCAAGCGCTCTGTGAGATTGTGGGAAGCTTAAATAGTGACAATGTTGATCAAAGTATTCGTACAAGGATATACAATAGTCGGGGAGTTACAGTACGAGCATATAACGAAGGCGGTAATCAGGAACGTTCTATTGTATCGAGATTTGAAAAGTATAGAGAAAAGACAAAGTTGCAATATCCAAGAATAACGAAGATATTTGATGATATAATTGACGAATACAATAGGATAGCAGGCACCGAAGATGAGGAAGCTATTATTGCAGATTTGGAAAGTTGATATAGTAATTGGTATTAAATCCGACGTGATATTATAGTAACGAGATAATTGGAAGGATGATTTTAGAATTAAAAAAATGATATTTTTGCAAATTAATTAGATAAAAAACGAACAGTTATGAAGTTGAGAATCTCTAATCTTGGCGTTATCAATACAATGGAAATTGATATGTCCAAACCGTTTATCCTCTTTGCGGGTGACAACGGGACGGGGAAAACGTACGCGGCAACGTTTCTGTATTCTTTAATTTTGGATTTACGAAAGGCGCTTTTGAACATAGGTTCTCATTTTGAGAACACTGAATTGTCTAAAAGTAAGAAGCTAAAAAGTGGTATTGACGGGGAAATCAAAGCAGATGGGTTATATGACTTGTTGATTGATTACCTTAAGCACCGGCTAAAAGCAGTTGTGACATCGATGAATATGGAGATTAATGCAAATTCTTTCAAATGTGAGATTGCAACCACAAGAGAAGAATGGAGAAAAGAGTTATGGGAGAAATCAGTGTCTATTGGATCAAATTATATTGTAAAAAAAGCCAACTCCTTCGAATACAAGTTGCGTTGGAAACAAGAGGATCTTTTACCTTTTATGCAACCATTGTTGGTTATGTCATTGTATTTCGACGGTATTGTTGGAGCCAAAATGTTTACAGCAGAGCGCAGTGGCATCTATACCTTCAACAAAGAATTGTCTGTCGGTAGGCTTAGGAATCCAGAAGAACGGCTCAATGCACGTTATCCGAAGCCGATTGCGGATGGATTGGCGGATGCGGCGGATGTGGTGAACCAACGGAGAAAAGAGTCTGATTATCTTGAATTTGCAGATGAAATAGAGAAAACATCCTTTTTGTGGATGAGCCTGAACTGAACCTTCATCCGAAAAACCAGATTCTGTTGGCCAAGATTTTTGTCAAGATGATCAATGCAGGTCTCAGGCTCGTCGTCAGCACCCATAGCGATTACATCATTCGTGAAATCAACAATATGATCATGGCGGATGGCTTAAACAAGGCTGGTGACGAAATTATGGCTAAAATGGGGTATGATAAAAGTCTTTGCCTTTCCCAAGACAAGTTCGCACCATACTTGTTCCAAAAAAATGCGAAAGGAAAAGTAATCGTGGAACCTCTTGCCGTAGATAGGTACGGGTTCAACATGCCGTCCATTGATGATGCCATTAACCAACAAAACGAGGTGACGAACACCTTCTATGAAGTGTTGAAATATGACTATCCCACCAAATAATTGAACAAAATTATGGAATATATTGATTATTTGGGATGGATTCTTAATGAAAAATTCCTGCAAAAGGATGCTGATGATTTGACGATGATTGAACCTGCCAATGGCGTCTATAAGGAGCAAAAGGTGAGTATCAAAAATGCATCAAGGACAATCAGTGATATGAAACTGTATCGTTTTAATACTCCCGATACCGATGCTACGGGTCTGTTCCCGTTTTTCAACCAGCAGACTACTGGCCCGAACAAAGCACCTCACGGTTTACTCAGTTTTTGCGATTATATCCTGTTGGTGCAACACGATAGCGGGTTGTTTGTGCTCTTCATAGAATTGAAACGAGGCAGACACGAAGGAGCTGAGAAACAATTAGAGGCCTCTTCAACCTTTTTTGATTATATTTTGCAAACCGCAGATCGAATAAAATCCGAGAATGACTTCTCGGACTTTGATGTAACTCAAGTTAAGTGTAGAAAGATTATTATCAACGAAGAATATTGCAATAAGCACACAACAAAGCCTAAAGATGTAAGGGAAGGGTCGAATATGGACGGTGCTATGCTTCACAAATGCTATAATGAGTTCCGTCCCATTGATTATTGTAGGTGAATTTAAAAGTAACGATGAACATATCTAAAACCAACGAGCAAGCCTTTGAGGCACTCATAGAGAAAGCCTTGGTGGGCAGCACCCACGAGGAACGTACGGCGAGCGGGCAGAACGACGTGGAAGCCCAGTCGCCCAATGCACATCAATACTATTGGGGCCTGCCCAAGGACATGGACAAGAAACTGGCCATCGACCTGCGGCGGCTGTGGGCTTTCCTTGAGAGCACACAACATGAAGTGCTACATGAGTACAAAGGAAAGGACCTGAAAACCGAACTGCCCAAGCGCATCTCAAAGGACATCGAGACCTTCGGCGTCGTCAAGGTGCTGCGCGAAGGCGTGGACGTGGACAACATCCATCTTTCGCTGTTCTACCCCAAACCCTCGGCCGCCGACAGTGAGACCTCAAAGCTGAAATACGCCCAAAACCAGTTCTCGCTCACGCGCCAACAGACGTTCTCGGTCGCTAACCCGGGACTGGAGATTGATATGGTGCTTTATGTGAACGGCTTGCCGATCTTCACCTTCGAGCTGAAGAACCCCTGGACACATCAAACCGCCAAGTACGACGGGCAGAAGCAATACAAGTCCACGGAACGCAACCCCAAGGAGACTTTGCTCAATTTCGGTCGCTGCCTCGCTCATTTCACGATGGACAAGGATGAGGTCTATTTCACCACAAAGCTAAATCTCGGCAAGACCTATTTCATGCCCTTCAACCAAGGGCTGCCCAACGGTCAGGGCGCGGGCAATCCTGTGAACACCGAAGGTAGCTACAAGACCTCGTATATATGGGAACAAATCCTGCAAAAGGATTCGGTGGCAGACATCATCATGAATTACGTCTGCTTCGATTACGGTGAGGCCAAAACACAAAAGAAGGTACCGCATATTATGAAGAATGCCAAGACACTCATATTCCCGCGATACCATCAGTTGGATGTGGTCAGCAAGTTAGTGGATGATGTGGCAAAAACAGGTGTGGGTAAAACTTATCTCATCCAGCATTCCGCCGGTTCTGGCAAATCCAATTCCCTGACATGGTTGGCTTATAAGCTCATCAAGACCTGTCCACACTCAATGGATGCCGTGAGATCCAAAGCCGTGGACACTCCTCTGTACAATTCCGTTATTGTGGTTACAGATCGCCGCCTGCTCGATAAGCAGATTTCGGACAATATCAAAATGTTCGGGCAAAGCACCAAGATCGTGGCCCATGCCGACACTTCGGCTATGCTGAAGCAGGCCATTGAGGACAATAAGCGCATCATTATCACAACTATCCAAAAGTTTCCTTTCATCTGCAACGCCATCAGTGATGTCAGTGACCGAAACTTTGCCATTATCATTGATGAGGCGCACAGTTCCCAATCCGGCATCGCTGCCGACAAACTGAATGTTACTGTACAGAAAGATGCCGACACTGACGGCGGTGACACCGATGCATTGTTGGAGAAGTTGATGAATGACCGTAAGATGAGTACCAACTGCTCTTATTTCGCTTTCACCGCTACCCCGAAGAGGGAAACGCTGGAGCGTTTCGGAAGCCAGGATTCAGAAGGCAAGTTCCATCCGTTCCATCTCTATAGTATGAAGCAAGCCATCGAAGAAGGCTTCATCCTCGATGTGCTCACCAACTATACCACCTACAGAAGCTATTATGAACTTACTAAGAGCATTGAAGAGAATCCCAAATATAACAATGAACGGGCGCAGAAGAAACTGCGAGGTGCTGTGGAACGCGACCCCAAAACCATCGCAGCCAAGGCCGATGTGATACTGAGCCATTTCGACACAAAGATTTTCAGAAGTCATAAGTTGAAAGGCAAGGCCAAAGCCATGGTGGTGACCAAAGACATCGAATGTGCCATCAAGTATTATCGGGCTCTAACCCGATTGGCGGAAGAAAGAATGCTGCCATACAAGATTTTGATTGCATTTAGCGGAGAAAAACGCATTGACCATTTTACCCTCTCAGGCGATCAGACGGAAGAGACTGTGACTTATTCCCTTGCAGCAGAGGCACATGGCAAATATTGGCTCTCCTTCACGGAAGCAGGCATGAACGGATTCCCGGATTCACAGACCGCCGAAAAGTTCGATACTGACGATTATCGCATTCTCGTGGTGGCCAACAAATACCTCACAGGTTTTGACCAGCCCAAACTTTGTGCGATGTACGTGGACAAGCCTTTGGCAGGCGTTTTGGCTGTGCAGGCACTCTCTCGGTTGAATCGCTCCGCACCCGATTTGGGCAAATTGAGTGAAGACCTCTTCATCCTTGATTTCTACAACACGAAAGACGATATTAAGGATGCTTTCGATCCATTCTATACGGCCACTACACTGGCGGAGGCGACCGATGTCAATATTCTGCACGAATTGAAGAATACACTCTTGGGCATCGGGGTTTTCGATATGGATGAAGTAAACGAGTTTATTGACCTTTATGTTCAAGGTGTTGAAGCAGACCGGTGGGCACCGGTTTTAGATGTCGCAGCCAATCGTTTCAACAATGAGATGGAATGGGACGAGACGAATAAGGCGGACTTCAAGATGAAGTGCAAGCAGTTTGTCAAGATTTATTCCCGTGTGGCCGCTATAATGTCATACGAGGTTAAGGACTGGGAGAAATTGTTCTGGTTCCTGCGTTTCTTGATACCCAATTTAGTGGTCAACGGTCCTGACAGCGACAGTTTGAAAGATCTTCTCGAATCGGTCGATTTGAATACGTACGGTCTTCGCCGCACGGCCTTGAACGAACCTATCGCTTTGGATGCCGGTGAGGCGACCATTGACCCATTGAAACCGGTCATGGTAAATGCCGGCGGTGGTGACCAGGAGCCGAAAGACCCTTTAGATGAGATTCTGAATGAGTTCAACGAGCGTTGGTTCAAGGGTTGGAATGCCACTCCTGAAGATCAAAAGACCAAGCTAATCAGTGTGGCCAAAGCCGTTTCCGAAGATGATGACTACAAGACTTTGGTCATTGGAAATCCCGACCAGCAAGCGGTGGATGCCCTGATGGTAGAAATCATCGATCGTATTATCCGTCAAAAGCGCAAGGGCGACATGTCGTTGTACAAGGAGTATCAGCAAAATGAGGGTTTCAAGGACGGTTTTAGGAGTGTAGTGGTGAGGATGCTTGGTAATCTTGATTATTTGTAAGTCACACACACCTTTATCGTTTTATCTTATGGGGACGATTCATAATTCGTCTCCATGACATCCATCCCTTAACGAAAAATTTGGCGTGAAACGTATCTTCTGCGGATTATGAGATAGATGATCAACACGCACACAACCAGCGCCGAAGAAATCAAAACAACGGGTATCCAGTAGGAGGTTTTAGTTATTTCGCACTTGGCGTCCCCCACCTTGACGACGTACACGCCCGGGCGGTTGCCTATGCTCACCGGCAGCCCGTTCTTCCCCGGGTACAGGAAAACGTACTCGCCGTGTATGACATTTCCCTTCGGGTCGAGGACCTCCATCCAAGCGGTACACTCCTCCTCCGCCATGGCAAGCAGTCTGAAATCTTTCCTGAAGAGCGTGCGGTTGGTGTTGCAGACTATGGAGAGCACTTTCTCGTTTCGCAGATGGAAACCGTCCACCGTCTGTTGCCAGAACCGCTTAACCCTGCCGGACAGAAAACGGTCCGTTTTCCGGCAACTCTCCTCCCATTGTACGACACTTTGGGGATTGTTGAAGCGTTTCACCTGCATGGGGATCTCATCCTTCAGCAATCGGTGGATCCTGTCCAGATGGGGCTTCGTTTTCTCGTAACTGAATAAAGTATTGTTGAGTTCCCCCAGCCTGATGAGGAACTGGTTTTTGAATGTCTTGCTTTCGAGCAATTTACGGAAAAAAAGCGTTGACCATTCGCAGGTGTTCCACATCATCCCCGTATAGGCGGCCGCATCGTAAACAGGGTATTCCGGATTGTCGAAGCAGCAGTCGCCATCGTAGAAGACCCAATGCCACTGTCCGTTGGGAACCTGCCAACACCGTGCGTTGTTGGACGGCCAGTCCCAATTGACGGAAAAAAGTTCGTAGATGAAATAGTCAATGATGTTGGGAATGTCGATTTTCTTGGCTGCGAGGTTGTACTGCGCCGGATCTGAGAGGTCGGCCTCCTTCATCCAATTGTAAAGGGATTTCCATTCGTCAGAAGTACCGGCATCGGCGATGGACCAGAATGTGATGATGTTGACATTGTTGCAATCTACGACGTAATGGTTTTCCAAATAGCGTTCATCGGGTTTCTCTTCGATAAAATAGATTCCCCAGTATTCGCCGTTGAGGAAGAGGACAACCGGTCGTGAGAGTGTGGTCCCCATGTTGAGCGGGGCGGCAATCTGGTTAGCGAGCCAGTCGTTCACGCCGGAAGGATTGGCGGCGTTTCTGAACGGTCTGAGCACCAGATGCTTGTATTTCTCTAACTCGGATTCCTCAAAGATCTTGCATTTGAAGTTTTTCTTCCCGTATTCTTGCCGCGCATATATTTTCAACCCTTTCTGCTGGGCGCGGCGGGCTCGGATGCCGCCGTGGGTGCGCAGCCCTGCCCTTTGGTTGAAACCGCCGTTCCCGTCGGCGTAAAATTCCACATTCACCTCCCGTTCCCATTCGCGGCCATGCTGGGCATAGTTGCCGGAGTTGTCAAGTTCCTTCGGGTCGAACAGGTCGCCCGGCACCAGAATGCCCGTGTCGTGGGCGAAAAGCGACAGCGAGTCGGCGCAGATGGAGACTACCGGTAGGCCGTGGAGGTTGCAGTCCAACGAACCGATGAAATAGGATTGCGTTACGACAGGGCTGACGCGGTTGCCTTGGCCGTCGAATGCCGCGGCGCGGATCACGATGCCTTTCGTCACGGAATCAGGAAGATAGAACTCGTTTTTCGGGGAAATCGGGATTTTGTAGATGTTCGAGCGGGATTCAAGACGCTTGCTCAGCATCAAAGGTTCCGAATAGCGGGCGGATTTCCCGTTGGGCACGGCGCCGTTCAACGTGTAGCGGATGGTGAGGCCTGGATTGTCACAGGTCATCGTCACAGGGAAGGCCCCGGCATAGACGCCGCCCGCCGGGCTGACCTGCACCTCATAATCCTGCGCCGTCAGCCACGACGGCAACAGCAGAAAGAACAGCAACAGAAGCGTAAGGGCGTGGCTTTTCATTCAGGTGTCTGTATCAGATATGGACAGTATGCATCAGGCAACAGGGCCGATTGTGGCGGCGATGGTCTGGGCGATGATTTCTGCCGCGTGCCCGTCGCCGTAGAGCGCGATGGGGAACACCGGCGGCACGTCTATGAGGTTCTGCACGGTCTGCAGGATGTTCATCGGTTCGGTGCCGACGACGTGGTTGTAGCCGCAGCCGGCCAACTCGGTCCACTCCGTCTCGTTGCGCATCGTCACGCAATACTTGCGCGTGTAGTAGGCCTCCTTCTGCAGGCCGCCGCTGTCGGTCATCACCAATGCGCTGTGGTCGAGCAGGTAGAGCATCTCCAAGTAGCCCACCGGCTCGATGAACCGTATCGGTGACTTCTCGATGGGGTAGCCGATGGCTTCCATGCTCTTGCGGGTGTGCGGGTGCAGCGGGCAGACCACGGGAAGCGTGTTGCAGGTCAGCTCCAAGGCGTAGAGCAACTGCTTCAGTGTTTGGGGGTTGTCCACGTTTTCAGCGCGGTGGAAGGTGCAGAGGATGTAGCGGTCGGGCAAGGCGGCGGCGGGGGCTTTCATCAGCGGCGCGAAGCGGGCGGCGGCGTCCTTCATCACGTCGCCGGACATCACGATGCGGGCGCCGTCGGCCAGCCGTCCTTCGTTGCGCAGCTGGTTGGCGGCCGCTTCCGACGGGCAGAAGAGCAGGTCGCTGATGCGGTCGGTGAGGATGCGGTTGATCTCCTCGGGCATGGCCTCGTTGTAGGAGCGCAGGCCGGCTTCCACGTGCGCCACGCGGAGATGCAGCTTCTTGGCCGCCAGCGCTCCCGCGAGTGTCGAGTCCGTGTCGCCATAGACTAGCACCCAGTCGGGCTGCTCGTGCATCAGGATCTCCTCGACGCGCTCCATCATCCGGCCGGTGAGCGCGCCGTGCGGCAGACCGTGGATCCCCAACTGGTAGGCGGGTTCCGGAATCCGCATCTCCTCGAAGAAAAGCTGCGACATATTGCGGTCGAAGTGCTGCCCAGTATGGACTACAACCTCCTGTATGCCATCGTGTTGTGACAATGCGTACGACACAACCGATGCCTTGATGAACTGCGGGCGCGCCCCGAGAATAGTGACAATCTTCATACTTTGATAGCTGTTAGCGGTGGGGTCCAGTCGCGTCCAAAACGACCCGCTGAATCCGGGGGCAAAGGTACAATTTTTATAGGTATGCCTGACCGCTTGTCTAAACGCCAGCGAGCCAGCCCTATAAAAAAGCACCCGTTTGAAAAAAAAAGTGCAACCCTTTGACTTTTTTCCGTCTTATTTAAAAATATTGTACTTTCGCGCCGTCTCCGCGAAACACTCAAAAGTCTCAAATCTCAAGTCTCAAGTCTCAAGTCACAAGTCTCAAGTCTCAAGTCTCAAGTCACAAGTCTCAAGTCACAAGTCTCAAGTCACAAGTCTCAAGTCTCAAGTCATAAGTCAAAAGTCAAAACAACATCGATATGAAAAGAATCACCATGACAGCCGTTTTCACGGTTTTAGTTGCCTGTTTAGTGGCACAAAGCGTCTCCTTCCCCACCCCGTACAAGAATCTTTGGGTCTATCGGCCTTCGATTTACACCACGCCTGTGGGGCAGGATGACGAGAACACCTATTTCTTCGTGCATGAGCGTGCAGTGGCGACGTTCAAGCCCAAAACCTACACCGACCACCTGTACATCGTCAACAAAGAGTCGATGCAGAAGGAGGACGTCGCCGTCACGGTCGCCAACAAGTACAATTTCCTCGGAGGCGTGTGTGGCGACAACAGTGTCTATGGCCTTTACGAGAGTCTTCCCGGCAAGGGCGATAAAATCGTGTTCACCCTTGCGGATCTCGGGAAGCGGTCGCGGTCTTTCACCTTGAGTGACGAGAACACGGTGACAGCGTCGGCCAACCCGAAGTTCTGGCCCGATTTCAAGACGGCGAAGTCGCCCGACGGGAAGCTCTTAGCCGCCCTTGCCATCGTCACCGGCAAGGACAACGTGTTGGAGAGTCTCTTCGCCGTGGTGGTCAACAATGAGGGCGAGTTCTTGTGGAGCGGTCCGGTCACCCCGCAGTTTGCCGGCAAGACCTCCTCGTTTGGCGACCTCGCGGTGGACAACAACGGCACGGTTTACTTGCCTGCCTACACCTGTTTGGTGACGGGCAAGAACGTTTCGAATGTCCAGTTCATGATGATCCGCACCACCGCCGACGGCAGCGATTCCTTCACGGAGGGCATCGACTTCGGCACGCCGCAGAACTTCACCGCCAAGGTGCTTGCCAGCGGGGATGTGGCCGTGGCGGGCTACTACACCGATTCGAAGACGACCACCGCCACGCAGACGAGCGGCTACTATTTCTACCGTTTCGACCCGAAGTCGGAGTCCATCACCGACATCCGCAGTTTCAAGTTCAACGAGGGTTACGTGGAGCGCGAGGCGTGGGCGCGGTTCGCGACGGTTCTCGGCAACCAGCAGTATTCGGTGAGTGCGGACAACATCTTCGAGCTCGAGAACGGCAGTCTGGTCCTTTGCGGCGAGCACCGGTACGTAGAAGCAGCAGGGCACATCGCAGGGGGCGGTTCCGGGCGACGACTGGCGTCCGGCGGGCATCTCCTACACGGCATTCGCGCACCACAACGACATGTATTTCATGTTCTCGGAAGACCCGAAGAACATCCCCTATCCGGGCAAGGGCACGGTATGCTCTCCCGGCGGCATGACCTACAAGGATGCCTGGACCAACGTGCTGATGCGGCTTACGCCCGACCAGGGGCTGACCCAGCGGGAGATCAAGGATCCCAACCAGCTGCTCCGCGCTGTTGATTTCGTTGACGCCGAGTATTTCTATGCGTCCGGCATCGGCAAGAGCGACATCTTCCTGAGCAAGTATGAGATTGAGAAGTAGCGGGGGTTGAGTTGCGTAACGAAAACGCCCAAGCGCATAGAGTGCTTGGGCGTTTTTTGTGTGGCGGAAAGTACAGGATTCGAACCTGTGAGGGCTTTTGACCCTGGCGGTTTTCGAAACCGCTGCCTTCAACCGCTCGGCCAACTTTCCTTTCTCAAAAGAGCGCGCAAAAATACAATTTTTTCGGTATGGTGCGACAGGGGGCGGTTATTTTTTTCTCCGCTGCTGCTACAGACATGTATCCCCTAACGGTTGAAAAAAAAGCTCTAACTCTATGGTAACTCTATGGTAACTCTATGGTAACCCTATAGCAACTCTATACAAACTCTATACAAGCTCTATTCGAATTACACCCTATCTTTGATTTTATGCAGGCCTGACACCACGCTGCGCTTCGCTTGTATGGTGTTACTTGCACTGCGTGCGTGCCGCCTTTCCGAGGCGGGGAGGGGGCGGGAGATGCTTTGCAGTCTGAAACAGTGCCAACACTGCAAGCCACGAAGGGGTGTCGCAAAAAAGTAAACCCAATGGTTGACTATATGAAAAAAAAGTGTATTTTTGCCGGAAATTTCATACGGTGAACGTTGACAGCAATCCGATAGTGGAAAACAGACTATACGCCTTCTAGTTTGAAGGCGATAGTGGTAATATTTACGATGTCACTATGGAACAGCTTTATGACAGAGAGTGGCTCTGGAATTTCTTCAACGAGCACAAACAAGACCTTGGATATTACCATGTGTCGGATATCTCCGAAGCTATTGAGCGTACTATAGATGATCTAGATCTGATTAATGATTTGCTGTTGGACGGAACAAAGAATTTGGACACTTATTTTCGCGATTTATCTTCGTTAGCAAAAGACTCTTATTTTCAACGAAGCAAAGGGAAACTGTCTCATTTGTCACTCCTCCACAACAGAAGTTGGGTCCGTTTCTATGCTATCCAGATAGAAAGCGGGATATATGTTCTTACTGGGGGTACTATTAAGCTGACACAAGAAATGAAAGAACGTGAACACACTTTGCGAGAACTGAACAAGTTGAATAGGTGCAGAGATTATTTGATAGAGCAAGGGGTTTGCGATTTTTGCGGTTTTTATGAATTTTTAAACGAATAAAATTATACAATTATGACCACATTGGAAAAACTGGAACAAATCAGCGCGCCCGCCCCTTCCGATTGGAGAGAGAAGGCGCAATGGAGGAAAGACAACTGCGACTGGCTGCGGAAGTCTGGCCGTATTGCGGTTGCTGTGTTGGAGGCTATCGATGCAAACTCGGACATGAGCCAAGCGAAACTGGCCGAAAAGATGGGGGTGACGAAACAATACATCAGCAAAATCGTGAAAGGGCAGGAGAATTTGTCCTTACAGACCATCTGCAAGTTAGAATCTGCTTTGGGAATCACATTGGTTGAAGTGAAATCTTTTCAAGCCACGCAAACTGCAGTGCCTGTTGAGTACAGCCAGCACGAATGGCTTATTTCAAAGCAGTTCCATTCAGAGATGACATCTGCTTTTGCTTATTCACAATCATATCAAGTTGCATAACGATGGAACAGTTGAATTTTCTCATGAGACGGATAAGGGTTAATCAGTTCGCCATCCTGACTAATGATGCGCCCACTGGTGAAATCCCTGTTGAGTTTGGCATCCAATTCAAAACAGACATCGCTGGAAAATGGATTGCGGTCGCCTTCAAAACGCAGTATTTGAATGGAACTACACCACTGCTACTACTTGAAGTTCAATGTGATTTTCAGGTGAAACCGGAAGACTGGGATTCTCTTTCCACTGACGGAAAGCTGGTGTTTCCTATCGGATTTCTGCGCCATATAGCCCTGCATACAGTCGGCTCGGCTCGCGGAATCCTTTTCTGCAAGACCGAGGGCTCTCCGTTCAACAGTTTCATTCTGCCCCTCGTGAATTTAGAGGCCTTGATCAATCAGGATTTGGAAATTCCGTTGACTGAATAGCCGGCGGACGACACAAGCCTTTCTATCTACCACGGCCTCCCTCTTGGAGGTCGTTTTTTGGTTCGTCCAAACTTTAACCTTCCGAATCGGAAGACAATTCGGGTTGATTTTTGACGACAACGGCGGACAACGTGGGACAACATTTGAACCGCCATCCAATCAGTTTCTTATAAAATGCTGTCTTCCAAGCCTTCACGTGCTGTTTGCTGCTGATTTCAGCAAGGTTTCAGCAAGAGACCAGCAAGGAGACAGCAAGGGAGCAGCAAGGGAACAGCAAGGAGACAGCAAGAAAATTTTGGGGAGTGGACCGGCCGCATTGGCGGTTTAGTTTTCAAAGTTGTGAACGGCAAGCAGGTCATCACGCCGTACAAACGGGAAGTGTTCAACCCGCGCACCGAGGCGCAGATGTCGCACCGTGCCAAATATGCTCTCGCGGGCATGATTAACAAGATCGTGCCGAAGGAGGTGCTGGTGGGCATGAGTCCGGATCGCCGGAGCCGACGTCCGCTCTTCACCAGCAACATTGTCCGCCATGCGAACGTGAGCGTTGCGGGCGGGGTGGTCAAGGCCACGCTCAACGCCCACGACCTGGTGTTCTCGCAGGGGGTGGCCGCGCCAGTCACGGTGAGCGGGGTGACCGTCACGGACGGTCTGGTGGGCGGAGGGGAGACTGCCATCCGTCTCGACACGCAGGCCACCGAGAGCGGCAACGTGGCGCACCTCTATGCCGTGCCGATGTCGCTCACCTCAGCGGGGCTCAGTCTCACCGGCGAATCCGACAGGGCGGAGCGTTCGTCCGACGACGACTTCACGTACACGATGATGATGCGTTCTGACGAGGGGAGCTACCGGTACGGGCGCTCGCAGTATCTGACCAGCGTGGTGATCGGGTAAGGGTTGCGGTGCAGTGGCAGGGCCGCATTGTATGGCGGCCCTACACCACACTGCGCTTCGCTTGTATGGTGTTACTTGCACTGCGTGCGTGTCGCCTCTCCGAGGCGAGGAGGGGGCTTTGCCGTTCCTCGGGGATCGCCTGCGGCGAAATGGAGATGTGTCACACAGAAATCACGGAAATCACAGAAAGCATTCGCTTCGCTCATTTTTTCACAGGTCACTTAGATCTCACAGATTTTTGGGCGGGGACGATGAGCTTCACCTTGAACGGATTTGCTCCGTTTTTTGTGGATGGTGATGGGACGAAATGAGATTATCCCAGCGGCTCACACCTGTCCTTCCGCACCACGCGGTCGCGCATAAGGGTGGGGTCTTTGAAATTGCGGGCGATGTTCTGAACGAGTTCGCGATAGTTGTCTGTTCCGTCCTTCCTTTTGTAATAGTAGGGTTTGATGGAGACGCAATTACGATGTTCGAAAAGTGTGGCGAGCAACGTCCGGTCGGAAAGACCGCATGAGTGGCCCATGATGCAAAGCTGGTATGGGGCGGATTCAATAAACGAGAGCATGTCTCGATAGTTTGAGGCCTCCAAATATCGGAACGATTTGATATGCTGTAAGTATTCGTTATCGTTCTTATTCACAAGTGCATCGTATTCATTGTCCCATTCGTCCCCATAGCCGAAAATCACACTTTCGGGGTTTGATAGACTTCCGTGGATATGATTAACCGAATAATTGTATGCTTTTGGCAGATACATATCCGCAGTGTTGGTGTAATTAAAATCGAGGAGCATAATGTTATCCGGTTCCATTTTTTTATCCCACTTATCCATGGAACTTATAGCAATATCTTCCCAGTGGAAAGGTTCCAAAATCTGTTTCTGAATGTATGGATTCACGGTTGCCTCCTGCATGGATTTCAGATAATCAATGAGTTTGTTTTTGAGAAATTCTAAATCATCATTTATTTGTTTCGGATTATCGCTTGATTTCAAGAAATAGTAGTAAACATCTTCAATGTCAACCCAGTTTTTTGTTTCCACTTGATAGCAGATTTTCTCAAACAGGGAACTCTCGATGACATAATCACACAATTCTCGGTTTTGCTTGGCTATTGTTAATACATCATAATCTTTGTCAAACAATATCGGGAGGCCAAGCTGAAACTCCCATGTATAAAACCATCCTGACATTTTAACACTATCTTTTAACTCAAACGAGCAAAGTGCATCTTTTTCTATTCTGTTGAAACTCCTTTTTAAACGTGTATTCCATTCTCTCCAATACCATTCAATGAAGTCGGCGTATTTAGTTTTCAAGCCATGCGCCAAATCAAAGCCGTTGCCGATGAGAATCAATCTGTTCATATTCGAAATTTATTAACGATAAAGCATATTACAATTCAAAAATCATGCCGTTTTACACCACATATCACTTTATTCACTTTTTTGCTGATTTGGGAAACGCTTATCGAAGTAGCTTCGTGCTCATCTGCTCCACGCAGCGACGTTTTTGCTCATTGTCGGGATGGACATATAGGTTGAGAGTTGTACCAATGTTGGCGTGGCCGAGAAGGACGCTGACGGTTTTATAGTCGCAATGGCTTTCGATGCAGCGGGTGGCGAAGCTATGACGCAGGCCATGAAACTTCATCGGAGGTAATTCAAGCTGCCGCATCAGGCGATTGTAGTAGTTGCGGTAAGTTCGAGGCTCTGTTGGGGTTGCTTCTCCAGTCAACACATAGTAGTTGTCATTCATCAGCTGTCGCAAGGGTTTTAGCATCTGCTTTAATGAACGGTTGACGGGTATCTCACGAATAGAGTTCTTCGTCTTTGGTGGGCCTATAATGAGTTCGGTGTGCCGATGTTCCCCATTAACGACATAAATGCGCTCTATGGTTCTCTGTACGTTGATTGACTCCGCTGCGAGATTGATATCACCCCATCGCAGGGCACACACTTCGCCGATACGCATACCCGTGCAAAGGCAGATGTAGATGCCGAGATTTCGGAAGGTGAAATGTTCGCTTACATATTGCATCACTTTCCGTTGTTGCGACACAGTAAGCACGGCCAAATCGGCATTCTCCCGTTCAGTGGGGAAATGTATAGACCAGTCTTGTGGGGACAAATAGCCTCGCTTGCTTCCAAAACGTTGGATCATTTTCAGTACAACTAAAATATCGCGGACACTCTTTTGTGAAAGCCCCGATTGCAATTTTTGTAGTACAAATCGCTGTACCTCTTCTTCAGTTAATTGCATGTTGTTACCGAATGCAGGCAGGATATGCTTTTCAAGAATCAGCGAATAGGCCGAGATGGTTGAAAGTTTTACGTACTGTGCCTTGTCTTTTCTCCAGAGGCAGGCGACCTCTTTAATATTCATTTGATGTTCCATAAATAAATGAATTGTTGATTAAAACCAACATAATGTACTCAATTATTAGGGAACGCCTGTCTCCAATGCCCCCAATTTGAGATTTCCGGAGTTTGAAGGGGAATGGAGAGAAACGACAATTGGGGATTGTTGCTTTCCATTGGAGTATGGTATGAATGCCCCTGCGAAAGAGTACGACGGAATTCACAAATACATCCGTATCACAGATATTGATGAGCAAACATCCGCATATAAGCAAGATGATGTTGTTTCTCCTGATGCGGAATTAGAAGAAAAGTACAAAGTCAAGGAGAATGACATACTATTTGCAAGAACAGGAGCAAGTACAGGAAAATCATACTTATACGACATCAACGATGGTGTTTTGTATTATGCGGGATTCCTCATTCGAGGGAATGTCAAAATTGACAATAATGCCAAGTTTGTATTCTTGCAGACTAAAACAAGTAATTATAAGAACTGGGTAGGAATAATGTCTGCTCGTTCTGGGCAACCTGGTATTAATTCGCAAGAATATTCCAGCTATCGTTTCCGAATTCCATCTAAAGCAGAACAAAACAAAATAGCACAAGTATTCTCTTTGATAGACGATCGCATCCAAACCCAAATCGGGGCGATTGAAGCAATAGAATCCCTAATCACAGGAATCACGAGCAAGATTAGCCGTTCAAATAATGTCAAGCAAGTGTACCTGAAAGATTTGCTCACGGAACGAACAGAACGAAATGTTGACCACCACGAAGTGTACTCAGTTTCTGTTTCCGAAGGGGTTGTAAATCAGGTTGAGTATTTGGGGCGTTCCTTTGCGGCTGCAGACACCTCTCATTATTGTGTTGCCCGCTACGGTGACATCATTTATACGAAAAGTCCTACTGGAAGTTTCCCTTATGGTATAGTAAAACGCAGTGACATTTCGGAACCTGTAGCTGTTTCTCCGTTATATGGTGTTTATCGGCCATTAAACGACAACATAGGCATCTACTTGCACCAGTACTTTTGCAGCGCTATTAACGCACATAACTATTTGCATAAGCTGATACAAAAAGGGGCGAAAAACACCATCAACATTACCAATCAGCGTTTCCTTCAAAACACAATACCAATACCTGATGAAGTGACACTGGAGAAGTATGTAAGAGTCATTGATGCGCTAGTGCAGAAGCTCAAAAACGAGAAGTTTTTGCTGGAATCATATCGTCAGCAGAAAGTTTACCTTTTGAAGAATATGTTTGTATAGAAGGAGGCTGTTCAAATAAACATTTGTGAAAGCAGGTACTGTTTCTGCAACTTGTATTGTTCAAGAAGCTTTTGTTCTATTTTCAGCTTAGAGTCGATAGCCATTAATACATTGGCTATTTTTATTTGGTGTTCTATGTTAGGAAAAGAAAACTTCCTTTTCAAAAAATCAGACTTCTGTAGATTGAAACGTGTGCTACCTTGTGCTAAAGGATAAACAGTGTGTCGAAAGATGGATGATTTGACAAAATATGCAAGATATGGAGAGTGTATTTTATTACTATTGATATGCACTCCAAAACAAAAACTGTTAAGATACAACTCCTTCTCGTTTCCCAAATAGACAGAGCCAACACAGACCTCTTCTGGCACTTCTGACGAGAGAGTAAACAACACATCACCGTTCAACACTCGACATTGATGCTCTCCCTCGTTTATTTCAACTAAATCAAACTGACTATCATCAACAAACGTGTTAGCATAGATATTAGTATAAGGAATGTATGGCTTACCTCGACCAAAATCATTAGCCGACTTTCCTGAAAGACCCGAATAATCATTTCCTATTTCAGAGAAAGATAGGTTTACTTCATTGCAGAATTGGAATTGTAGCTTGTCATTCAATGAAGATATTAGGGATTTTAGTTTCTCAATCGCCCCGATTTGGGTTGTTATTCTCTCATCTATCAACGATAAAAATGTGGCAATTTTTTTTTGCTCAATTGTGGTTTTCGGGATGTAGTGGTAGGTGTTAAAGAAATCTTCAACAGATACATTCAGAAGGCCATGATTCCTTGCACCTTCAACGGCTATCTCTGAAACTTGTTTGTGCCAGTGAGAAGAGTCAAAGTAATGAACCATCCAATCACTTAAAATACCCATACTCTCAAAACATATATACAGCGTTGACAACACTCCCTCTGAGTACGAATCAAGTCTTTTTACTGCACCCCATGGGTGTTCATTTGAGTAACTTTTATTATATGCAAATTCCCCTCTTTTCAAAAGATAGTACCCTTCTATGTTCTCGCTTGCTACAGCTTTCTTAAAGAAGTCTCGCTGGTCTATTAAACCATATTGCGCAGATATAGTGAGTGGTCTATTTGAAATTAATCCGGAATTCTTTCTGGTAATTCTTCTCGTCATCTCAGAGAGCCTCATATTTTTCCATTCCCCTTCAAACTCCGGAAATCTCAAATTGGGGGCATTGGGGATTTTATGTGTCTTATCTGTTGCCATAATTCTCATTCTTTTACCAGTCCCAGTTCTTTCAAATAGACCTCAATCTGCTCGTCGAGGTCTGCTCGTTTGGCTTCCAGCGTCTTAATGTCTTTCATTACAGCCTGGATGTCTATCGGCTCTTCCTCCTCAAAGGTGTCAACATAGCGCGGAATATTGAGGTTGTAGTCGTTGTCAGCAATTTCCTGCAAAGAGGCGAGGTGACTGTATTTCTCCACTTCGCGGCGATTACGATAGGTGTCGATGATACGGTCAATATGCTCGGGACGAAGTTTGTTCTGCGTCTTCACTTTCTCGAAATCCTTACTGGCGTCAATGAAGAGAATATTGTCTCCTTCCTCACGGCATTTCTTGACCACAAGGATGCAGGTAGGAATACTGGTGCCGTAGAAGATATTGGCGGGCAAACCGATGACTGCATCAATGCAGTTGCGCTTTTCAATAAGGTAACGGCGTATCTTGCCTTCTGCAGAACCACGAAACAGCACCCCATGAGGAGCCACACAAGCCATCGTACCACCATCGTTGAGATGGTGAATCATGTGGAGAATGAAAGCATAGTCGGCTTTCGATTTTGGAGCAAGTACACCGGCTTTGCTAAAGCGGTCGTCACTCAAGAATTTGGAAGCAGCACTCCAATCGGCAGAGAAAGGCGGATTGGCTACCACAGCGTCGAACTGCGTATCACCAAAGGCATCAGCCTCCAGCGTGTCACCGTTCTGGATATCAAAGTCGTTATACTTTACGCCGTGCAGCAGCATATTCATGCGAGCCAAGTTGAACGTAGTGGGATTCTTTTCCTGTCCATAGATACTGTCCGCTTTACCATTACGAGCGGTACGAAGCAGCAACGATCCAGAACCACATGTGGGGTCATAAACGTTTTTGAGACGTGTCTTTCCAGTCGTAACAATCTCGGCCAAAATGAGGCTCACTTCCTGCGGGGTGTAAAATTCGCCAGCCTTCTTTCCAGCGCCAGCGGCAAACTGGCTGATCATATACTCGTAGGCATCACCAAGGATGTCAATATCGCTGGCTTCTTCCAAACCAAAGTCAATGCCATCGAGAGCCACCAGTACATCACTGATGAGCTGATTTTTGTCGTCGGTGGTTTTGCCCAGTTTAGGCGAAGCAAGGTCAATGTCGGAGAAAAGACCGCCGAAGTCGTCCTCGCTCTCTTGTCCAATGGTGCTGTCTTCAATTCTCTTCAACGAGCGTTCCAACTGGGGCAAGATGTTCTCTTTGCGTCCAATAGCTTCAATAATCGTGGAGAAAAGGAAGTCAGGCTCGACGAAATAGCCGAGATTCTCAACACAAAGACTTTTTACGGTCTCTTTTAATTCTTCGTTATTGCCCGCCCATACTTCCTTGAAAGTGGTTCCGTCGGCTTCCAATTCCTCATTGACATAGAGTTCTATCTTCTCAGAAAGATACTTGTAAAAGATGAAACCCAAGGAGAAATACATAAAGTCGCTGGCCGACATATTCCCCCTCAGGGTATTGGCGACAGTCCATAGCTGGCTGCGTAGTTTTTGTTGAAGTTCCTCACTCATATTGAATAATCGTTAGTCCCAATTATAGGTGTTAATAATTTCGCGGAGCCTGTCAAGAATGCGTTGCTGGAGGCGTGTACGCTCCAACAGCTTTAAACCCTTTTTCGATTTGATGGCCCGCTGTATGATTTCCGGTTTCTCGCGATGCAGATAATTATACTCGTCCACGAACTTGACGAGAGATTCCTCTTCGATTTCCTCGTCTGTGGCCAAATCATGTATGGCATTGCTGCGGGAAAGTGCGATATAGTCGTTCAGTCGGCTTTCCAGGTCAATGGTCCCATCAGCTTTTGCTTGCTTAAAGCCGTCTGTATCGTCATCCACATTCTCGCGGATAAAGTCATCTATCAATTTAGATTTGCCGCGTAATTCGGCATCGCGAATCATGGTGTCTATGATGTTCTTGCGCTTGTCTTGATAATCGGCCTCATCAGGGTTAAGGTCGGCAATGAGGGCAAGAATATAGGCCACATTGATAACATCGCTGTGCAACAATTCCAAACAAAAATCAATATCCTCCAGCTCTTGATCGTTTCCGTATGGGGTTTCGCCTTCTGCGGCCTGAGATGTGTCGTCGGAAGAAGGATTTATAACGCCAACTGTGATGTCAAGATATTTACTCTGAAAGTCTAAAAACTCCTGCTCCGACATGAATAAGTCGGGGTCAGAAGGATCATAGTCTTCGTAAACTTGAATCTCTGCATGTTTTCTGATGATTTCACGGAATGCAAGAACGAAGTCCCTTTTATCATATTCGCTCTTAAGAGTGTCAATATACAGAGGTTTGGGATATTTCTTCAAGAAGGCAATGGCAAGGTCGTTAAGCTCTTTTTTGACCGTTTCGTATGGCTCACGTATGATAAACTCAGTGGGCTGATTATTGCTGAACAGCTTGATGGCAGTATCCACATTGTCCTTCAATTCACGAAAACACACCACCTTGCCAAAACGTTTTTTCTCATTCAGCACACGGTTGGTGCGACTGAAAGCTTGAAGCAGACCGTGGTATTCAAGATTCTTGTCAACATAGAGCGTATTCAGCTTTTTTGCATCGAAACCTGTTAGAAACATGCCGACAACAAGTAACAGGTCAAGAGGTTCCATGTCATCGCGTTTCTTCTTCATGCGCAGGTTGATGTCGTCATAATAGGCATTGAAATTGTCGGTGGTAAATGCGGTTCCAAACATGTCGTTGTAATCATCCATGATGGCTTGCAGTTCGTCAGCAGTAACCTTCTCGTTGGCAAACCCCTTGTTCATGCCTGTTTGGTCGTCATCTTGGCTTTCGTTAGCCGCGTATGTGAAGATGGCTCCTATACGGATTTTAGGGCTTAGCGAGCGGAATATCTTGTAGTAGCGCAGCAGCATCGGCACCGACTGTATGGCGAAAAGAGCGTTGAACTCCCCATAAAGAGTAGATTTCGGAAAATTGTTGAGGACGAACTGAGCTATCTCTGTCATCCGCTTTTCGTTTTGCGGGTCAATAGTCTGCTGTCCTTTGTAATACTCCACAAGGAATCCAAGTACATTCTCGTCGGCGATAGCGTCTTTGATAAGGTATCGGTGGAGACATTCGCCAAATAACTCAGCGGTGGTGTGGTCTTGTGTGGCATTTTCGGCAAAGATAGGGGTGCCAGTGAAACCAAAAATCTGTAGGTTGTGGAAAAAATTGACGATGTGCTTATGGCAGTCTCCAAAATGACCACGATGGCACTCGTCAAAAATCATCACCACCTTTTGGTTGCGCACAGATTGGAGTTTCTTGTTGTAGTAGTCGCGAGTGACCGCGGCATTGAGTTTTTGTATGGTGGTGAGGATTATTTTGCTCTTGTTGCCACTAAGGCGCTTGATAAGTTCGTGAGTGTTGTCAGTACTGTCCACCGCCCCAGGCTCGTATGCCTCGTATTCCGACTGGGTTTGGGTGTCGAGATCATGACGGTCAACGACGAACAGAACCTTGTCTATGCCGTCAATTTCGCTCACTAACTGAGCAGCCTTGAAAGATGTTAGTGTTTTGCCTGCTCCCGTAGTATGCCAAATATAACCGTTCTTGTTACTGTTTTGTACACGGTCAAGTATGCGTTCCACCGCATAAAACTGGTAGGGACGTAACACCATCATGCACTTATCTCCCTCATGCAGGACAATATATTTGCTTATCAGCTTACCAAGATTGCATTTGTCAAAGAAAAAGTAGGCAAATTTACTAAGATTGTTGAACGGGATATTTTCCGCATCGGTCCAATTAAAGGTGAACTTATAACCACTGTTGGGGTTGTTAGCAAAATAGCGAGTGTTGACGCCATTACTGACAACAAATATTTGAATGTAGTCGAACAGGCCATGGAAAGAGGTCTTGTGATAGCGTTGTATCTGGTTATAGGCTTGCTTGAGCTCCACACCACGTTTTTTCAGTTCAACTTGAACAAGAGGGAGGCCGTTAATAAGAATAGTCACATCATAGCGACATTTGCGGCGACCCTCAACTGTGATTTGATTTGATACCTGAAACTCATTTTGGCACCACTGTTGCCGATTAAGAAATTCTATCCACACACGTTCTCCGCTCTCCAGTTGAAATTCTTTCATGTCACGCAGTCGCTTTGCTTTCTCAAAACGTGTGCCGCCTTCCAGATAGAGCAGAATCTTGTCAAATTCTTTTTCGGTGAAATGCTCTCTTCCATGCAAAGCCAGTTCCTTGCGGTTGTGCTTTTCCAACTGAAGTTTAAAATTTTCTTTCAGATTGGATTCCTCCTTGATGGAGACATATTCGTAACTCATCTCCTGAAGCGTCTGGATAAGACCTTTCTCTAATGCGGCTTCACTTTGTGTAGAATCTGACATTGTTACATCCAATTAATTGATACTCGAATTTGAAAAGGTTAGCATTCTTTCTCCCTTTCCAACCTAATCTCCCACAAGGTTTTCCCATTGTGACTAAAATACTTCGGGCCTTGGTAAGATTCACTCTTGTTGTGCATTTCTTCGGGCAGGTAGGTGCCGCAGAAAGCGGAGAGGCTCCAGAGGCGGCCTTCATACTCCACCTTGTTTTTGCCTGCTACCTTTACAGGAAGATTCAGTGCATCGAATATGACAGTGTCACCTACATTCAGGCCAATCATACTGAAATCAAAAGCTTTGCGGATTTCCTTCTTTTCCTCCTTCTCTTTGATTTTCTGACCTTCCACAATTGGATAAATCTGATAGGGCTTATCCGCATCATACCGCATAATGACGGCGTCCTCAATAGCACATGCTATATCCATAAAAATGTCAAGCGCCACCTGTGGGTCAACATTGAAAAACTCTCTGTTCTGACGTATGCGCAAGTCGGTGAGACGGTCTATCGTCTTATGCACCAACTTCTCAACTTCACCATATTTGACAGTTTTCATAGTGGCATAAATGTCGAATGGAAGTGGCACGGCTGTGTTGTCCAACTCTTTTGAACGGACATCTACGGGACGGGAACTCTTTCCGATCTTCACCCAATCCTCCTTGAAACTGGGATTCGTCAGGATATAGACATACCCTTCTTGCGGCTCTTTTGTCATACAAAATGATTTTTTACAATTACCGCCGCAAAAATAGCATTTTTCGCCATATAATCTGCACGTCTTCCCTCTTTGTCAGTACGATTTTTCGGGATTACTGACACTATCTGTCACTGGATCCTCGGCGGCATCCCCCGCGGCTCACCGGCGCAGCCAGATGACGGTTTCGCCCTCGTTGGTGAAGGAGGGGGACACCTCCACGACGCGGGGGGCCCGGAGACGGCGGACAGCCTCCTTCAAGGCCGTGCCGCGGTTGTAGCCGTGGACCACCACGATCTTCTCCGTGCCGGAAGGGGCCCGCGCGATGCGATCCCGCAACAACGACAGCGCGTCCTCCACGTACATGCCGTGGACGTCAACCCGTATGCTCCTGTCTGTCTTTGCCATCTGCTCTTTGTTAGTTTGTAGGAGTGTTGCGACTCCTGGTGATGATTTTTGCGGCAAGAATGCCGCAGCTCCTAAGGTGCCGCAAAAGTACACTTTTTTCCTCTCGTGGCTTATGGGCACCCCCTTTAAAACAACGTAGAGACGCGCCGGGGCACGTCTCTACATTGGTTTTAAGCGGATTGTTTTCCGCGATTATTGCACGTTCTTCAGCACTTCCACGAGGAAATCGTAGAATTTGCCGACGCTCTCGATGTTGACGCGCTCGACGGGGGAGTGCGGGTGCTCGATGGTGGGGCCGAAGGAGACCATATCCCAATCGGGGTAGCAGACGCCGAAGAGGCCGCATTCCAGACCGGCGTGGATGGCCATCACCTTGGGCTCGTTGCCGTATTTCTCCTTATAGACCTTCATGCAGGTGTTCATGATCGGGCTCTTCATGTTGGGGTTCCAGCCGGGATAGGCGCCGGTGAGCTCGATGCCGCAGTCGGCCAGCTCGGCGATGGCGACCATCTTCTCGCCCAAAGCCTCCTTGGCGCTGTTCACGCTGCTGCGCAACAGGCACTTGGCGCTCATCTCACCATTCTCGGCGATGAAGTTGGCCAGGTTGTTGGAGGTCTCCACCAAGCCGGGCATGGAGTCGCTCATGCGCTGCACACCGTTCGGGATGGCGAAAATCATGTTCAGGAACTGGCAGAGGGCCTTGGGCTCGATGACCTGCGCGGGAGCGTCCACAGCCGTCACGGTGAGGCTGAGACCTTCCTCGGTGAGGGCGAACTCTTTCTTCACGACCGCCTCGAATTCCTTGGCAAAGGCCTCGAACTCAGCGGCTTTCGCGGCGGGGACGGTCAGGATGGCCGTAGCCTCGCGCGGGATAGCGTTGCGCAGACCGCCGCCGTTGATGCAGGCGACACAGCCGCCGAAGTCGCGGACGGTCTTCTGCAGGAAGCGCGTGGCGATCTTGTTGGCGTTGGCACGGCCGAGGTTGATGTCCATGCCGGAGTGACCGCCGTGCAGACCGGTGACGAAGAGCTTGTAACCCTTCATGCCGGCGGGCGTGGCGACGGTAGTGTAGGTGCGGTGGAAGTTGGCGTCCAGACCGCCGGCGCAGCCCACGTAGAGCTCGCCTTCCGTCTCGGAGTCGAGGTTGATGAGGATCTTACCCTTCACGAAGCCGGGTTTCAGGCCGAAGGCGCCGGTCATGCCGGTCTCCTCGTCGATGGTGACGAGCACCTCGATGGGGCCGTGTTGGCAGGCGGGGTCG
The DNA here is from genome assembly GCA_900319925.1 of uncultured Bacteroidales bacterium. Taxonomy (GTDB): domain Bacteria; phylum Bacteroidota; class Bacteroidia; order Bacteroidales; family WCHB1-69; genus F23-D06. The sequence goes on from ONQE01000021.1 coordinate 36,852, forward strand.
ATGATGGCGGCCAGAGCGGCAGCCACGCCGATGCCGTCGTCAGCGCCGAGGGTGGTCTTGTTGGCGCGCACCCATCCGTTGTCGATGATCGGCTCGATGGGGTCGGTCAGGAAGTCGTGGGCCTTGTCGCTGTCGGCTTGCGGCACCATGTCGCAGTGGGCCTGCAGCACGACGGGCGTGCGGTTCTCGAAACCGGGAGTGGCGGGGACGGTGAACAGCAGGTTGCCGGTCTCGTCCTGCACGACGGGGATGTTGTTCTCCTTAGCCCATTCCTTGTACCATTTCACCACGGCGGTTTCGTGCTTGGAGGGGTGCGGAGCATCGCAAATGTGTCCGAAAATGTCCCATAATCCTTTGGGATAGAGGTTCAAAAGTTCTTGATTCATTGCTTTTACTATTTATGATTTACGTTTAAGATTTGTATTTCAAAAAGGAGCTGCAAAGATACATTTTTTTTTTCGGCAAACAGGGTGGTTTGGACGAAATCATTCAGCATCAGCTCCGCACGTCCATCGCGTCCCGCAACGCGTTGCCTATCAGCATGAACGAGAGCACAAGCAGCATGATGGCGATGCCGGGGATGATGGCCAGGTAGGCGTTGTTGAGCACGATGCAGGCGTAGTTCTCCTTCATCATCATGCCCCACGACGGGGTGGGCGGCTGCACGCCGAGACCGAGGAAGCTCAAGCCCGCCTCCATCAGGATGGCCGACGAAAAGTTGGAAGCGGCAATCACGATGAGCGTGCCGGTGATGTTGGGAAGGATGTGCTTGACGATAATCCGGAAGTTGCTGTATCCCAAAGATCTGGCGGATTCGACAAAGTCTTGCTCGCGCAGGCTCAGGAACTGTCCGCGCACCACACGGGCGATATCGACCCACATAGTGAGACCAATGGCGATGAAGATCTTCCAAAAGCCCTTGCCGAGGGCGAAGCTGATGGCGATGACGAGCAGCAGGGTGGGTATGGACCAGACCACGTTGATGAGGAAGGTGAGCACGTCATCGACCTTGCCGCGGTGGTAGCCGGCGGTGGCGCCCACGAGGGTGCCGATGAAGAGGGCGATGAAGATGGAGAGGAATCCGACGGAGAGGCTGACGCGCGCGCCGATCATCAGCTGGCTGAGCACGTCACGGCCGTAACGGTCGGTGCCGAGCAGGAAGCGCTGTTTCTTGACCATCCGTTGGGAAAGGTCGGCTTTGGCGTAGCTTTCGTAATAGTCCTGCTGGAAGAGCTTCGCGGTCACGGAGTCTCCAGTAACGGTGTAAGCATCTATTGGAACGGTCTTGTATTCAGCAGGTTGTCCAAACAGCATCTTCTTAAGGAAATTGACGTGGGGAACATCCTGTTCGGGTTTGAGTTCCAGGAGTTGCACGGTGAAGCCGGGTTTCTGGAGGGCGATTTCGAGTTGTTGGTGGTTGCAGAAGGGGGTGGAATCGGGGGTGATGAGATAGCCGAGGAGGGCGACAATGACGACCAGCCCGATGTATGCCAACGACACGATGGCCTGGCGTTCCTTTTTGAAACGCTGCCACGTGAGCGCCGACAGGGAGACGGCGCGCTCGGTTTCCTTCTTATGTCCGAACAAACTCATAACCGGCGGCAAAAGTACGATTTTTTCAAAACAGGGGCGCCATACGCAACTACGAATCACTGAAGGTCCCTGCGTTGCAAGCCGTCGGGTTTATCCTCTCGCAGCCATCCCAAGAATGTTTCGGGCCAACCCGACAACTTTTCGTTCTTGTATTTGGCCATCTTTTCCTGATTCACCCCGAAGCCGTGACCTCCACTTTTCAAGAGCATATAGTGATAGGATGTTTTCAGCGAGTCCGACATTATGGCCGCATTGTGCCAGTCCACCGTGGGGTCGTCGTAGCAGTTCAGCAAGAAGACGGGGCAGCGCACCTTGTCGGCGTGGAGTTCCATGGAGAGGGAGTCCTGCATCACGGGGTCGTGCTGGCGGCGTTCGCCGAGCAGTCCTCTGCGAGAGCGTTTGTGGACGTAGGGTTCGCGCATTGTGACCACCGGGTAGATTGCCGCCACGAAGTCGGGCGCGGTATTGTCGGGAAGCAATTCGGCGCCGCTGAGCACCAGATGGCCGCCGGCGGAGAAGCCCATCGCCCCGACCGTCGTGTAGCCTTTCGATTTAACGGTTTTTAACGCATCTTCCAGCGCGTCCAGCTGTCCGGGGTATTGGGTGCAGCAGCTCCGGCGGATGTGGGTGAACCACGACCACCAGCCGGAGACGGGGTATTCGAGGACGTAGGCGGCATAGCCATTGTTGTTGAGCCACTGTGCCACCTCGCTGCCTTCGCTGCGTTTCGCCAGCCAGTAGTAGCTGCCGCCGGGGCAGACCACCACGGCGGTGTCGGCTTTCCGACCTTCGGGCAGGAACTCCGTCAGCCGCTGACCGAGGGCTGGAGATTCCTGTAACAAGATAACAGTCAACAAGATAATCGGTATCAGTAATCTTCTCATCGTCATACTTTTCGTTGCCGCAAAGGTATATAAAATACAGATACAATATTCTTTTCAGCATTGGATTTTCACATCACGTCATGACCATTGAAGAGCGCAGGTTCTACATCCAACTTTGTGCGGATTTACAATTGAGCCACGAAGCATTAGATTCGGCGGATTCAAGACATCGAAATTTTCACTACCTTTGCCTCCGTTAATTATCCTAACCGAAATCCCACTATGTCTGTAAGTGACAACGTATTACATACTGACGAGCCTTCTCACATCCGCATCCGCGGGGCGCGCGTGCACAACCTGAAGAACATCAATGTGGATGTGCCGCTGCACAAGATTGTAGCGGTGGCGGGGGTGTCCGGTTCCGGCAAGTCGTCGCTCGCGTTGGGCGTGCTCTACGCCGAGGGGTCGCGACGCTACCTCGAGTCGCTCTCGACCTACACGCGCCGCCGCATGACGCAGGCCGCGAAGGCCGACGTTGACGAGATCCTCTACGTGCCTGCCGCCCTCGCCCTGCACCAACGGCCCGGCGTGCCCGGCATCCGCTCGACCTTCGGCACCGGCACCGAACTTCTTAACAGCCTGCGCCTTATGTACTCCCGTTTAGCCAGTCACCGCTGTCCGAACGGGCACTATCTCCCACCCTCCCTCGCCGTGGCCGCGGGTCAGGAGCTCGTCTGCCCCGAATGCGGCGAGCAATTCTACGCTCCCGGTGCCGAGGAGTTAGCCTTCAACAGCCAGGGCGCGTGCCGCTGTTGCGGAGGCACCGGGATGGTGCGCACCGTTGACAAGAGCACCCTCGTGCCCGACGAGTCGCTCACCATCGACCAGGGAGCCGTCGCGCCGTGGAACAGCCTCATGTGGTCGCTCATGACCGACGTGTGCCGGGCCATGGGCGTACGCACGGACGTGCCATTCCGGGAACTCACTGACGAAGAGAAAGATATCGTCTATAACGGACCCGCCGTGAAGAAGCACATCTTCTTCAAATCCAAGACCACGAACGAAGCCGGCGAGCTCGACTTCACCTACTACAACGCCACCTACACCGTGGAGAACGCCCTCGCGAAAGTAAAGGACGAGAAGGGGATGAAGCGTGTGGAGAAGTTCTTGAAAGAGGATATCTGCTCGGAATGCCACGGCACACGGCTGTCGGAGGCTGCCCGCGCCCCGAAACTGCGCGGCATCGGGCTCGACGAGGCCTGTCAGATGACCCTGGCACGGCTCACCGAGTGGGTCGATGGCGTGCCCGCCTCGCTGCCCGAGGAGATGCGCCCCATGGCGGAGAGCATCTGCGAATCGTTCCGCACGGCCGCCAATCGGCTGATGGACTTGGGGTTGGGTTATCTCACCCTCGACCGCGCCGCCTCCACCCTCTCCACCGGCGAACGGCAACGGATGCAACTCGCCCGCGCCGTCCGCAACCGCACCACCGGCGTACTCTACGTCCTCGACGAGCCCTCCATCGGATTGCATCCCTCTAACATTGTGGGACTTAACGGCGTGATGCACGACCTCGTGGCCGACGGCAACACCGTGCTGCTCGTCGATCATGACACGCAGATTCTGCAGGAGGCCGACTGGCTCATCGAGCTCGGTCCCGATGCAGGCGCGAAGGGCGGCCTCGTCATCGCCGAGGGCACCATCCAGGACATCATCGGCAACAGCGCGTCCCGCATCGGACCGTTCCTTGCCCCGCAACAAGCCCACGGCTGGAGCGAGCCCGACAAGGACCGACTATTCGAGTTCGGCAACATCCACCTGTCCACCAAGCAGATACACACGGTAAAGCCCTTGGAGGTCGAGATTCCCAAGGGGCGGCTCACTGTGGTGACGGGTGTCTCCGGATCCGGCAAGACAACGCTGATCTTGGAGAGCCTTGTGCCCGCGTTGGAGGCCTTGACCCGCGGTAAAAGGATGCCCGACCACGTCACGGACATCCTCGCGGAGGGCATCGAACATGTGAAGCTCATCGACGCCACACCCATCGGCATCAACATCCGCTCGACCGTGGCCACCTACGCCAACGTCCACGACGAGTTGCGCAAGCTCTACGCCCGCACGGCCGACGCGAAACACCACGGCTACAAGGCTGGCGACTTTTCCTACAACACCGGCGACTTGCGCTGCCCCATCTGCGACGGCACCGGTGCCATCAGTCTCGACGTGCAGTTCCTCCCGGATGTCGATATCCCCTGTCCCGAGTGCCGCGGCTCGCGTTACGCAAAGGCGGCCTACGCCGTGCGCCACACCAACAAGCGCAATGAGACCCGCTCGCTGCCCGAGCTGATGGACATGGACGTGAGTTCCGCACTGGAGTTCTGTCAGGACATGAAGACGGTGTTCCCCAAGTTGGAGGTACTGCAAAGTCTTGGTTTAGGATAGCTTACGCTCGGCGAGGAGACTCCGAGTCTGTCGGGCGGCGAGGCGCAGCGGCTGAAGTTGGCCACCGAGATGGGACGGCTGCAGCACGACTCGGTGTTCGTGTTCGACGAGCCCACCATCGGACTGCACCCTTTGGACGTGCGCACGCTGCTGCAGGTCTTCGACACCCTTATCAAGAACGGCGCGACGGTCATCGTCATCGAGCACGACCTCGATGTGATCCGCGCTGCCGACTACATCATCGACATGGGTCCCGGCGGGGGCGAGGACGGCGGAAGGATTGTGGCTACCGGCACCCCGCAGGAGATTGCCGGCAACGGTGAGAGCGTGACGGGAAAGTTTTTAGGAATGCAGCGATGACGATGTTATGACGCGTGCGGCCATTGTGACGTCAAAGTCGAAAAAGACGGGTCAGACATTCGTCAGAACAACGCTATAATCTTGGGAATGAAGACGATGAGTCCGATTATGAGAGCCGCAATGGCGGAGACCAAAACGGCTGCGGCGGCCAGATCTTTGACCTTTTTGATCCGTTCGTCGCGTTCCGGGCAAACGACATCGGCGAGGTCCTCGATAGAGGAATTGAAAATTTCCCCCGTGAACACCATTCCGATGGCGAACACCACCGCCACCCATTCAATCGGCGAGATGCGAAACGCGAAGCCCGCCACCACCACGCAGACGGTCGCAAGCAAGTGGATGCGCGAATTGTGTTCTTCGCGAAGGAGGACCCGCAGCCCGTTGAACGCGTAGGTGAAACTTTTCAGCCGCTTGGCGAAGGAGAACTTTTCCTCTTTCATAATTATTGTTTTGGCGGCAAAACTACAAAATCTTTTAATGCGAAGTTTGCGCTTGCACGAGGCGAAAATATTCACCTGTCCGTGCAAGGTGCGACCTTTCGTCATTCTTGCATCAAATATCGACAAACATGTCAAAAACCATACGACAATAGCAGAAAAGTGTTTAAAAATGAACAGATAGTCACTTTTTTGAAAAGTTTCAAGATTTTAGCGTTGCTCGTTTCATAGAATTGTTGTATTTTTGCCGCGTAATTATTCTGAATGTATGGCATACCATGTTATTGACATAGCGAAGCACACTGACCGTGCCGAAGGCACGAAACCTCAATAACCCCACACGAAACAAAGTGCCGTGTGGGGGAAGCGGTCACCCCGTGTAAACCGGCGTGCCAAAGGCACGCAACAAAAACCAAAAACCTAAATATTCAACAAAAACCATGAGTTACACCTCATCTTATTACCATGTCGTCTTCCGCACTTACCGCAGCGAACAGACAATTCCGGTTGAGCATGAACGAGAACTTTATGCCTACATGTTCGGCATCGCAAGAAATCTACGGTGCACGACTCTCCGTATAGGTGGAATGCCAGACCATGTTCACCTGTTCGTTTCGCTTCCCCCGACTTTGTCAATTGCATCATTTGTACAAAGAGTCAAGACCGACAGCAGCAAATGGCTGAAAGCAAACCCCAACTTCCCACGCTTTCAGGGTTGGGCGCGAGAATATGCTGGTATCAGCAAAAGTTCATGTGAAAAGGATACGATCGTCAACTATATCATGCGACAGAAGGAACACCACAAACGATTCTCTTTTGAAGAAGAATATCGCGCTTTATTGGAAGAGAATGGTATCGTCATAGACGAACGTTATTTTTTGCGGAATGATTAGTGGCGTGCCTTCAGCACGCAGCCTGCGCATCGCATCCACTACCCCACACTGCGCTTCACTTCGTTCCGCTTATGTGGGGTTATTGAGGTTTCGTGCTTTCAGCACGGGGCGCAATTTGCGACTGTGACGTGGTTTCGGTACACGATTCGCCATCAATGGGTTGCAGGGGCGGCACATTTTTTACAAGTATTATTATACAAAACTACATCTAAACAAAAATACACCTTTGCCTGTTATTTGTAGAGACGTGACATGACGCGTCACTACATACGACAATTTCAGCATAACCAGTTGTAATCGAAATTTATGTACCTTTGCCTTTTCAACAAAAACACCAATACTATGCTGCAAATCGGAACGAAAGCCCCTTATTTCGAGGGCGTTGACGAAAACGGGAACCCCGTGAAACTGAGCGACTTCGCCGGCAAGAAGCTCGTGCTCTACTTTTACCCCAAGGACAGCACGCCGGGTTGCACCGCCGAGGCCTGCGACCTGCGCGACAACTACCAGCGCTTCCTCGCCATGGGCTACGAGGTGCTGGGCGTGAGCCGCGACTCCGCCGCCTCGCACCAGCGGTTCATCGCCAAGTACGAGCTACCCTTCCACCTCATCGCCGACACCGACCTCACCATCCTCAAGGCCTACGAGGCGTGGGGCGAGAAAAAGATGTACGGCAAGGTGACCGAAGGGACACTCCGTACCACCTACGTCATCGACGAGCAAGGCGTTATCATCGACGCCATCGGGAAGGTGAACACCAAGGCGCACACGGCGCAATTGTTGAAATAATCGGATTGTGTCTCGGAATGGGATTCGTAGAGACGTGCCATGGTGCGTCTCTACACATTTTGTTGTTTTACCTCTCTGCGATAAAGGATAAAAGCGGCCAAATTGAACGCAATGTCACAAACAGTCGCTACATAAGGGAAAATATTCACCTTTCCGTACAAGGTGTCATTGGGAGTAAGATGATTGGAGATGATGTTCGGCAGATAATGCGACGAGAAAAAGTGGATGACGATGAGAATGAAAATCATCGTGATGGAAAGCACCGTCGTGCGTCTTTTGACCAGCATAAGGATAGCCCCAATGGTAATGAGCACAATCAGCAGACAGGTGATCACCTCAACCAAGATGGGATGGTCGGCAAATTGCCAATATCCGCCGCCGAGCACTCTAACCAAGGAAAGGATGTAACCTACGGTGATGGCGAACAAGATTCCGCCATAATAACTTCGCGATTCACCTGACGACACTGTTTCGTCCGCTTCCGTATTCTCCGAATCGTAACGCCACCACAAAAAACCGACGGTGAGAAACGAGGTGACCAGATTCGCCCACTTCCGCACACTATTCATCGTATAATTGGGAATGTCCCATTTCATCTGATTGTCCGCGAAGGAATCAAGATCAAAAAAACGGTAGGAGATGAATGCGGACAACAGATTCATCAGAATGACAGTTCCGACAAATATTGCGAGATGCCCCCATTTGACATTGAAGAGTCTCGATTTGCGAAACAGCAGGTAAAAGACCAGCAGAAAAAGCAGGGATTTCCCAATGACTATGGATATCGGATGCAGCACGGCTTCCAGCGCGAAGAGGAACGGAGTGAACGATGCCCAAACGGCATCAAACATCCAGTAGAGAATGATTCCGAGCAGAAAACAGCGGTAATTCAACGGTTTTTCGGTAGTGGTATTCATATTGTGACACATTTTTGTTTTTTTACGCCGCCTCCGCGAATGGCGCAAAGTTCGTGAACACTTTTCGACGAAAACGGCGCGGCAAAGTTACAACGTTATTCATTACTATGACGCGGAAAAAGCCAGATGGTTGCAGTTTGTTGAAAAAAAGCTTAGTACATGACAAAATTTATAGTTTTTCTTTATCTTTCTGATATTTAGAAGGTCATCAACAATCGAGCTGTTAGTAACTTTATTGGTTCTATGTTGCAAAAATGATTGGTGTTCAGTATTTTAGGGTCGAAAAAAACACCACATCTTTTCACCTATGAATACCAATCATGGCTGCAAAAATAATGAATAAAACAATCGTTATCGCAGTGTGAAAATGTCGAAATCGTAACCGCTATTACGTCGCCGACTCGCCAGCAACCGGAACGTATCCCATATTCCTTACTCTCATCTGCAATTCTGCCATCCGATTCATCAGCATGTCAAAATCCAGCGACTGACCGTAAATGAAGAAACGTCTCATGTTCGCGTAGTCAGCCTGCCATTCCTCTCTGTGCTGTTCCGGAATCATAAAGTTGATGGTGGAGGGGGACAATAGAGCATAGTTGACATACTTCAAAGCATAATATGTCTTGCGATGCTCCACTATGTCATCATATAGCGTGCGGTTCGTCAAAGCGTCACGACCATATTGGGTGTCCATCAATTTCTCCAAATCATACAGGTGACGCGACATACGCACGCTTCTGGGCCTCTCCTTTTGGAATTCTTCCGCCAGAAGGAACATCTTTTCCAAGAACGTGCGAGTGGGCAAAACTGTTTTTATCGTGCTCCGAGCTCCATTATCTTCAACGGGAAAACTGTCGCCAATCAGCGAGTGGACTTCTCGTTCTTCCGTGGGCTCGTCCATAGACAGACAGCTGATTTCAATTTTGACTCGTGGCGGAATATAATTGATAGCATCTTCCAAAACAGAAGGATATTGTAGGATAATGACAGTGGGGTCTTTGTCTGAATCAATCGGATGCCATTCGCCCATGGTGTCCTGCCACCGATCCACATTCTCTATGTTGTATCCAGAAACACCCATGTTCTTCAAGTTGAAATCCAGTTGTTCGGAAAGGACTTCATGGATATATCTCCGAGCCGTCTTGCGCAACTTGTCGCGCTGGCTTTTGTTGGTATGCTCTATTCCAAAGAAAGAATGGCTGATGGACAGGTCAATGTCTTCGGAAAAACGTTCTATGAGGCTGAACCCTTTGTAGAGCGACGTGCCGCCCTTGAATAGTAGCGATTCGCGACATTCTGTTTGGAACAAAGCCTTTAGCACCACGGTCACCCACCAGTCTTTTTCTATCGCCACTTGATTGATTCCCGGATGACCATTCGCTGTCTGCTGTAACATTGCCAGACGGTCAACTAACTCATTGTTAAGCCATAATTTTCCCATAGTCTATTTTGTTTTTAGCATCGGTTTCACAATACGTTTCATCCATGCAGGCATCATATCCACATCCTTCGCCAAAGCATCCTTGTCGGGTTCCTTGGTGATGAGTTCACGTATCACCTGCAATTCATTATTCCCAACATTTTCTTGTTTTAACGCCTTCAAAGCTTGCACCAATAGGCCTATGAGACGTGTCTCATAGCAGAAATTTTTCGGTACGCCGCGTTTCAGCTTAATTTGGCAACTGGTAAGCTTAATGGTGCGCTCGCTACCAGTGGTTAGATACGTGTAATCCATTGGCACTTGGGTTGAAAGTCCCAGCACATTCAATGCCGTCATGCCTGAAGGCAGAACCTTAGCATTGTCTCTATTGGCAATCGCTTGCACTATTTTATTGACCGAGGGGAGCACTGTTCCGTATCTACTCTTTGTCGGTTTCGCATAGATGCCCTGGGCTAATTTCACCAGTACACCTTCGCGTGTTAGTTCCGCCAAAGTCTCTCCAACAAACTCGGGATGGAACTCTGGAAAATCGGAACGGAACAGCACGCTATCATTTGGCAAAGCCTCAATGCGCTCTCGAAGCGAAACTCCCTCATTGTTTGAATATGTCTTATCCATACACCTTTGAAATTTTGACAATTTTTCAAGTGCAAAAATAATAAAAATATAGAATGTTCGTATTTTTATTTGCATAACATGCTGTTTACCGTTCTTGAAGACTTCCACCCTTACGGAATACGATAATCACTGTTTTGCTGTTTGACAATGGGTTTCTTATCATATTCTTTTATCCCTATACCCACCCCCTTACATCGGGGGTGGTGGGTATGGGTATATATATGAATGTCTCTTTCTTTCTCTCTTTCTATATATAAGGAGAGAGAAAAGGGCAAGATATTGGAAACCAGTAAGTTATGCGGTTTTCTTTTTTTAACCGCGGGCAAGATATTGATAACCAGTAAGTTAAATTGATTTTTGGGGGTCTTGCTTTGTCTGTTTGATGAAAAAAAGTATTTTTGCCGCCTGAAATCAACAAACCTATGGATCAACGCATCATCAACATCCTGCTTTGCGACACGTTCCCCGGACTGCTGCCGGAGAGCATCCCGAGCCACGAATATCTGTTCGAAAAGCGGTTCCATTCCGTGAACCCAAACATTATCCTCAAGGTGTTTCGCACGCTGGACGGCGAACTGCCGGAACATCCCGTTCCTGATGAAATTCACCTCATCACGGGGTCCAACAACGCCGCCTACGACGACCTGCCGTGGATCTTATCTTTGCAGGAGTGGATTCGGAAGGCCGCGGGGCAGCAAATCCCCCTTGTCGGCATCTGCTTCGGGCATCAGGTCATCGCACAGGCGTTGGGCGGGTGTGTAGAACGCTTCCCCGGCGGCTGGGGCGTGGGCATCCGCGAGATGGAGGTTCTGAGCGAGGACTTGTCCCCCTGGTTCCCCGACAGGAAGATGCGCCTTATCGTCAACCACCACGATCAGGTGACGCGCCTGCCGGAAGGTGCCGTCCCCATCGCCACCAGCGACTTCTGCCGTTACGAGGGGTTCCGCATCGGCCGCCACATCCTCACCTTCCAGGGGCATCCCGAATTCACGGTGGATTACGAACGTCACCTTATCCTCAACCATGCGGAGAATGAGGACGATGCGGTGAAGCAACGGGCATTGGATACATTGGAGACGATGCAGCCGCAAGGAGATGTTGTGGCGGAGTTTTTGATGGGGATGCTGTAGGAGGTGACGCTTCCCAGCGTCGCGAACTCACGACGCTGGGAAGAAATTCGCGACGCTGGGAAGCGTCGGCTCCTATTGCACTTTCACCCGGATTCCCGCTGAGTGCGACTGGAACTCCGGCGCGTACATGCACTCGATGTGCGTGATGCCGTTGCTGAAGTCGCCCGACTGCGTGGCGAAGAGGGTGTATTCGAAAACGTACTTGCCCTTCGGCATCCAGTCGATGAAGAAGTGGGTGGCCGCATCCTTGGTGGCTTCATAGTACCAGAGGCCGTCTTGGTATTTGTACTGCGAGAAGACGTTGACGGGCTCGAAAGTAGCAGCGCGCATGTCTTTGAGGTGCACAAACTCCATGTCGCGGTCGGCGGTGATGACCACCCGCACGCGCACTTTGTCGCCCTTCTGCAGCGACTGATTCTCCGAGATGGCCTTCAGCACTTCGCCCTTGTCGGTGTTCTCCACCTTGTAGAGTTGCTTCTCAATAACCAGATTCTTGTCATCGCTGCGGGTGATCTTGTCCAGATTCTCGAAATACTGCCAGTAGAGTCCGCCCCACGCGGGACCGTCCGTGCCCTTCTCGATGCGCACGTTGGCCTTGTCGGCGGTGATTTCCTCACCCGGCCAAGCTTGCTTGAAGTAGCCGGTGCCCGCCTCCGTCTGGACAGTCTCGTCTGGCAGACGCACGTTCCCCACGGTGACCGCCACGGTCTTGTCGTCGGCCACCAACGTCTTGTTCAGCAGCAGCGAATAGACGGCCTCTGTGGTCGATTTGGTGGTGCCCCAGTGCTGGGTCTGCTTCTGCTTGAGGAGCCATAACTGCATCTGTGCCAACGACTCTTCGTCCTTCGGTGTGATGGTGTGGAACGCCTCGATCAGCATCGCCTGCCGTTCCACAGGCTGCTCGTACCAGAACCATCCCCCACCCTGCTTCTTCCAGAACATGCCCATCTCCTCGTCGTGCTGGGCCATGCTCTTGAGGTAGGCCACAATTTCCTTCGCCACCTTTTGGTCGCCGTTGCGCCAAGCGGTGAGCGCGATCATCGCCTGGGTGTAGAAGGTTTCGTCTTTCCAACCCCTCAACAAAGCCTTGTAGCAGGTGTCGTAGGCGACTTTGTGCTTGGCGGATAACTTGTCTTTGTAGAAACTGCGGGCGTAGAGGTAGTGCGTTTCATCAACGTAAGTGTAGTGGTATTTCTTGCGGTCGAGGTAGCGCTGGTACATCTGCCCGTCCATGTAGGAGACGGCGTTGCGGAGGGTGCTGTTGGCCACGTCGGTGCTGACGCCGAGGGCTTTGAGGTGACCCTTGCCGACCTTGACGTGGTGAACCCCTACTTTCGTTCAAGCGACTATCCGGAGCTGCTCGACGCCCTGCTGGGCCACTTTGGACCGGACGCTCTCGACCTCCAGCGTGAGAACGCCGAGCGCCAGC
>ONQE01000116.1 GCA_900319925.1 uncultured Bacteroidales bacterium
TGTTATAAAAAGACTTCTGCGATGAGAAACTCAGTCCAACAGAATGGTCGGTGTTGAAGTCGTAACTCAGACCAGCCCGATACTGTAATGCCGTCCAACTGCTCCTTACTGGCAAATCGGCATTTACAAAGAACTCATCTCTTTTTATTTGCAAAGTCTGCACTACATCTTGGTCATTGCTGTAGTGGCTGTTGTCGAGTGCCACGTTGGCAAAAGCCTCGAGACCGCCTATGCGATATTTCAATGTCAGGTCATCGTAGTTGTTCCATTTGTTGTTTTTCCATGTCTGACTGGTGGCCCTCAGGCTCAGTCCGTCGCCCTGAGTCTTCAATGTTTTTATGCGAATTACTGCAATCACTTCGGCATTATATTGTGCTCCAGGGGCGGTGATGATGTCCACGCTCTTGATGTCAACCGACTTCAACTGTTTTAGTTCGCTGGCATTCCTCACCTTCTTGTTGTTGATGTATATCTCCGGTTCTCCCTTTGCCATCACCTCGAACTTGCCATCGCGCCCTTGCACCATTGGCATCATCGAGAGCAAGTCGTCGGCGGTGCCAACATCATGTAGGATGGAATGAAGCACATCTACAGTCATGCCCCCCGGAGTCATCTTGTATTGTGGTATCTCACCCTTCACAGTGACCCCATGCACCATGTAAGTTTCAGGTTGCATGGCAATAATACCCAACCTGCCAACGGGTGCGTTGCGTGTCAGCGTCTTGTATCCTATGCACGTCACCTTGACTATTATGCGTTGTGGTTGGCATGGGATGACGAAGTCACCATTCTCGTTGCTCACGCCGCCTGTGATGAAAACAGAGTCCTTGGGTGTGAGAAGCGATATCGTGGCAAAGGGAAGGGGTCGACCTTTCTCGTCGACAACATGTCCCAAGACCTTCGAGTCGGCCTTCTGCACACATTCCACATAAATGTCCATGCCAGCACTAGGTATCTGAACGTGCTGACAGACATAGTACGGATCATGGCTTTGGGGGTCAAACTCGCCCACATTGTTGGTGGCGCGGGGAAACGGCCCTTTGTGAAACCACTCCTTGCCCGTCTCGGTATAGACCCCGCGGTACTCCATCACCTTGGTCACGGAATTCCAGGCCGCGTCCACCGAGAGACTGCGCAGAATCGGCTTCGGCTGATCCTGCATCAACAACAGCTGCTTGGCGGAGTTCTTGGGCGACGGATGCGTCTTGTAGTACTTCTCATAGCCCTGCTTGAAAGCGGTTTCCGCCTCTCCCTTGCTCTCGAACGACTTGTACTTCGCATTCTCGAACTGATAGACCTGTTGTTTGCAGTCGTTCCAGTTGTCATAGACGCCCGGGATCTTGCCCGACCACACGACATAATATTTTTGTTGCTTTGCCATTCTTCAAATTTGTTATTTTTGCCGCCGGATTCTCCGAAATTTTTGGACGGCAAAGGTACATAAATTTCAAACACAAAAACGGAATCCCCCCTGATGTAGAGATGTGCCATGGTGCGTCTCTACAACAAACGAGAAATTAGACAAATATGAGAAAAATAAACTTCAAACACAGTCTTTGGACGGTCATGGCCGCCGTTCTGTTCGTATCGACACTGGTTTCCTGCGGGCCTCACTCGCGCAAACATGTCTCCAAGAACTTTTCCATCGAGGTGAATCATCCTTTCCCGAACACCAACTGGGCATTCGAGGAGGAGGTGTTGGACTTTTCGTTTGACATCGAGGACACCGCTACCCTTTTCGACATTTCGTTGGTGTTGTTCTACGACACAGCGGTGAACACCTTGAAAGACATCCCGCTCACCCTCACGCTCAGTTCCCCCGACGGGATGAAGTCCATCTGCGCCAGCCACTTCCTGCTGGACACGCAGACGAACCCCGACATCAAGATCACCTCCGGCAGCAACGCGGAACTCAACGTGGTTGTCTATCCGAAGCGCAAGTTCAAGGTGCCCGGCACCCACACCCTGACCGTCTATCGTCGTGCCGAGAAGGCCGACAACTACGGTTTCCAGAGTCTTTCGGCCATGGTGAAGGTGGCGAAGTAAGCCCCGCGAGCCAGCCCCCTTTGTTAACAATCGGCTGTTTGTAAAATCCCGGTCGCCCCTCTTGACAACCCCTGTCCCGGAGTTGTATCTTTGCGGCATGAAGACGAAACTCCATTTCACCCGGGGCGAATGGGCGGCAGCCCTCTTTTTGCTCACCCTCATGACGGCGGGCAATCTTTACTATTTCCTGTGCGACATCCATCCCAAGCCGTCCTGCGATGTCCACCAATACGAAACGCAATTCCAGCAGTTCGCTGAGCATCAGGCCCGTATGGCCGACTCCGTCGAGGCGACGAGGCAATGGACGTATGGCGAGCAGCTGAGGTCTCGGCCCGACACGCTCCCCCCGTTCAAGTCGCAGCCTCGCAAACCGATGTACGACATCGTCAAGCTCGACCTCAACAGCTGCGACACGGACGCCTTGGTCACCGTGCCGCAATTCGGGAGCAAACGTGCCGCGAAACTCGTGGAATACCGGGAAAAGCTCGGCGGCTTCCACAGTCTCTCGCAGCTACAGGAGGTCTATGTCCTGCAGAACATCGACACGGTGAAGCTGAAGGATTATTTTTACATTGACAAGAGGGAACTCCGGAAGTTGAACATCAACACGGCCACCTATCAGGAGCTCGTGTCGCACCCCTATATCGACGCCTACCTCACCAAGCTGATCATCCATCATCGCGAGAAAACGGGCCCCATCCGCAACCTCGGGGAGCTGCAGCAAATCACCCACGCCTACCCCGAACTCATCGACCAACTCCGCCCCTACCTCGACTTCTAACCCCTTAACACACAACCCATAAACCATAACCATTAAACCATAAACCTTAAACCATAAACCTTAAACCTTAAACCTTAAACCTTAAACCTTAAACCTTAAACCTTAAACCTTAAACCTTAAACCTTAAACCTTAAACCATAAACCTTAAACCATTAAACCTTAACCATTAAACCACAAACCCTCCAACCTGTTCATATCTTGTTGATAACTTTTCAACCCGCAATTGTTAATTAGATTGTATTTTTGCGGCTTGTTTTGGAAAGATTCAATTATTCACATAAAATCAGGTATTATGAAAAAGTTTCTATGCATGATGCTTATGCTTATCACTTTGGGCATGAGCGGGTTCGCGCAGGTCTTGTCGGACTACATAATGACAACGGGCACTGACGCGACCAAGTGGCAGACCCTGACCACCACAACGAACCTGATTACCGGCACTGGCGACAGCAAAGCCTCCGCCGTGACGGACATCGGATTCACCTTCAATTTTGCGGGAACCAACTACACGCAGTTTTCCGTGAATTCAGACGGCAACTTGCGCTTTGGCGCCGCAGTGACGGGAACCGGAAATTATTCCACCCCGTTCAGCAGTACCAACGCCAACTCCAACAACCCCAAAATCAACATGATGGGTTGCGACGGCTACATCACCGACAGCGGCTATGTGTATCACGAGGTGATCGGCACCGCACCCGACCGCGTGTGCGTGATTGAGTTCGCCACCTCCACCTACAACACTGTATCGAGACCTTCCCTGCTGCGCTGGCAGGTGCAACTCTTCGAAGGCAGCAACAACATCCAGATCGTGTATTATTCCGCGATGCCTCCCATTCTTCCCAACGTTGCCCGTCAGCCGGGTATGTGCGTGAACAACACGGACATCATCCTGATAGACAACTACCACAATGCCGCCCACTATACAACCGGCCAGTCAACGAACAGCTGTCCGATCACCACTTGGCCGGATGTGAACCGCTACTACCTGTTTACCATCTCAGACTGTCCCACCCCGGGCAACTTCAACGCTGCAACATTAGGTTCCACCAGCGTTGACCTCACCTGGACATCGGCAACAGGCGGCACCGATTTCGTGTTGCAATACAAGACGCCCACCACCGACTGGAGCAATGCCACGACCGAAAACGCCTACGACACCACCTACAATCTGACGGGGCTGACCCCCAGCACAACCTACCAGCTCCGTGTGGCCCAACTCTGCAACAGCGACACGAGCAACTGGGCCTACCTGACGCTGACCACGGCCTGTGCACCTGTCGCCACACTGCCTTGGACCGACAACCTCGACTCCTACCCCGGCAGCACCTCCGGCAGCACGAACAACCTGCCGTACTGCTGGAGCTACCTCAACACCGCCACCACTTCTTCTTCAAGCTACAAGGGCTACCCCATCATCTACGCCAGCGCAACCTACGCCGCCTCCGGCAGCAACTCCCTGCGCTTCTACTCATATCAGACGACCGGCACCTACGGCGACGAGATGGTCATCCTGCCGCAAATAGACGCCGACCTTTACCCTGTCAACACGTTACAACTTTCCTTTGACGCACGCAACTACTCCACATACACGTTCAAGGCTTACATCGGGGTCATCACCAACCCGTCGCTCCAGAGCACATTCGTGGTGTTAGACTCCCTTGAGACCACCTCCAACACTTACCAAACCTACGATTTCCCGCTGAACCAATATATCGGTCCGAACGGCTACATCGCCATCCTGGCGAAACAGCCTGCCTCAAGCTACAATGCCGGATATATCGACAACTTCGTGGTGGATGTGATTCCGACCTGCCCCAAACCGAAAGACCTCACGGCATCCAATCCCACGCTGACCAGCATCGACCTGTCGTGGTTGGAAATGGGCAGCGCCACCACTTGGGAGATCGAATATGGTCCGATGGGATTCGCGCAAGGAACTGGCACCGTGGAGACCGCCACGACCAACCCCTACACCATCAACGGCCTGGAGCCTTCCTCCGGTTATGATTTCTACGTTAGAGCGAACTGCGGAGGAGGCGACCTCAGCGAATTCAGCACCAAGACCACTGCCGCCACGGCATGCGCCCTCGTCTCGACAATGCCGTTCACCGAGGACTTCGACGGCTATCCGGGTGTCACCACCAACACCGTGGATGTACTGCCCTACTGTTGGAGCAAGCTCAACACCGGCACCACCTATCCTGGCTTGCCGAACATCTACGCCAGCGCAACATACGCCGCATCAGGCAGCAACTCCCTGCACTTCTACACCTCTTCCTCATCCGCCTACGCGGACCAAACCGCCGTGCTGCCACAGATTGACATCACTACATACCCCATCAACAGTCTGCAACTCACAATGGATGTCCGGGCGAGTTCCTCTACCTCTCCATTCGTATTAGTAGTGGGTGTTATGACCGATCCAACCAATGCCACAACCTTTACTGCCGTGGACACTATCGATTGGCAAACGCTTGCCTACACCACCTTTGAGATTCCGCTCAGCCATTACACAGGCACGGGCAGCTACATCGCGGTGATGGCACCGAAGCCGACCTCTGGCACCAATTACGGATATGTGGACAACGTGGTGGTGAATCTGTTGCCCTCCTGCCCCATTCCAAGACATCTGACAGCCACCAACGTCACCACAACCAGTATCGAACTCTCCTGGGATGAGATGGGTACCGCTACAAACTGGGACATTGAGTACGGTCCGATGGGTTTCACGCCCGGCCACGGAACTGTAGAGACTGCTTCCTCGAACCCCTACACGATCAACGGGCTGAATCATTCCACCGGATACGACTTCTATATTCGGGCGAACTGCGGTAGCGGTGATGTTAGCAATTATACGAAGAAAATAACGATTGCAACCGCCTGCGCCCCGTATACCAATTTGCCCTTCATGGAAAATTTCGATGCCTATCCGAGCAACACGTCGGGTACCACATCGCACCTGCCCTACTGCTGGAGCAACATCAGCACCAGTACTAGTTCCTCATACGCTGGATACCCCATCATCTATACCAGCGCGACCTACGCCGCCTCCGGCAACAATTCCCTGCGTTTCTATACTTACTATTATACCTCATCCACTTCCACCAGCGATTATGGCGATCAAACCGTCATTCTTCCTGAAATAGATATTACAACCAACCCCATCAACACACTGCAACTCAGCATGGATGTTCGTGATAACACCACCTCATACGCTTTCCAACTGATCGTAGGTGTGATGACAGACACCACGTTCACTCCTGTGGACACTATCAACACGTCTTCCACCACATACGCGAACTATATTGTTGATTTCAGTAACTACAACGGCAACGGCAACCGCATTGCTATGTTGGCAAAGAGACCTAACACCAGCGGAAGCTACAACTATGGTTACGTGGACAACATCATTGTGGAGCCCATCCCCGCTTGCCAGCGTCCCTCCAGCATCTCGGCCGTTTCCACGACAAGCGATACGGTGTTTCTCTCTTGGACAGACAGCTATGGTAGCCTCTGGGATTTGGCATACGGACCCATCGGCTTTGACCCCGACAACGCCACCGAAGCCACCCTTGAAACCGGCATTGACACTAACGCCTTTACCGTTACAGGACTGTCTTATGGCACGGGCTATGAATTCTATGTCCGTTCCGACTGCGGCGGTGCTGTCAGCGCATGGGTCATGAACCCGGCCGTTGGTTACCCCTACACTTATACGATGGGTATTTCCGGCAGCGACACCCTGACGAGCTGCGGCATCTTCATTTCGGACAACGGCGGTCCCAATGGCGACTATGCGAACAGCTGCAACTACACGTTAGTCGTTTTCCCATCCGAGACCGACTCTGTGGTTTCCATCTCCGGCACGTTTGACGGCGAATCGACCCTCGACTATTTGAGTGTCTATAACGGTGTCGGCGCCGATGACAACAACCTCTTGCAGAAAGTGATCTCCGGTGCCACCGGCAACGTGGTGACATTCGGACCGCTCAACTCCACCACCGGGCCGCTCACCCTGCTGTTCCACTCCGACGGCAGCGTCGTGAGACCCGGTTTCATGGCACAGATCTCCTGTGTGGAGCCACCCGCCTGCCCGCAGCCGTTCGACGTGCATGCCGTCTATGTGAGCAACAACGAGGCCACCGTCACCTGGGGTGTGCTGGAAGGCGCCTCCTCGACATTCGACTTGGCATTCAGCACTGCCGCAGGGTTCAACCCCGACACTTGCACCAACATCATCACGGTCAACACCAACGAATACACATTCACCGGACCGCTTGCGACCCGATAACCTCGCTGCCGTTCATCGAGAATTTTGACACTTACACCGGTTCGACATCCGGTTCCTCGAACAACCTGCCGTATTGCTGGAGCTACATTAACAACGGCACTTCCACCACTTACATCGGTTACCCGATTGTCTATGCCAGCGCGACCTACGCCGCCTCCGGCGACAACTCCCTGCGGTTCTACACTTACACCACTTCCGGCACCTACGACGACCAAATCGCAGTTTTGCCGAATATTGACGCGACGAGCCATCCGATAAACACCCTGCAGATGTCTTTCGACGCCCGTATCTACTCCACCTCCTACACGCCGTTCACATTAGTTGTGGGTGTCCTCTCCAATCCCACGGACAAGACAACCTTTGTGCCCGTTGACACCATCGAGGTCACATCCACCACCTATCAGCACTATGAGTTTGTATTCAACGGATATGAAGGCAACGGCACCTACATCGGCCTGATGGCGCCGCAATCCACCACCACCTACAACGCCGGCAACGTTGACAACATCCTTGTGGAGCCGATACCAAGCTGTCCCAAGCCCATGGACGTCACCGCCACCGGCGTCACTCCCACCAGCATGACCCTGACCTGGACGGAGGTCGGTGAAGCCAACTCCTGGGAGGTCGAGTACGGCCCTGTCGGATTCACTCCGGGCAGTGCGGCTGGGACTGTGGAGACCGTCACCTCGGAGCCTCCGTTCACGATCTCCAACCTGACTCCGGCAACGACTTACGATGTCTATGTCCGTTCAGACTGCGGCGGTGAATACAGCCTATACTCCACCAAGCTCACCGTTTTCATCCCGTGCACGGCCCTCGACTCCCTGCCCTACGTGGAAGGCTTCGACACCTACGGCACAGGCACGGGCATTTATCCTACCTGCTGGGACAGAATTAACACCTACAGCACCACCACCAATTATCCCTACATCACCACCACCCACTACGACGGTGTGGGTTCCCTCTACTTCTACGCCGGTACTTCCGGCACTTACAACATCGCCATCTCCCCGATGATCGACGAGAGCATTCCGGTCAACACGCTGCAGACCACCTTCATGTGGCGCGCCTCCAATGCCACTTCCCGCTTGGAGGTGGGTGTGATGACAAACCCGGCCAATGCGTCCACCTTTGTGCCGGTTGACACGATTGTCGCCTCTGCGACCTCCACGTGGGAGGGGTTCGAGGTTTCTTTCAGCCAATACACCGGCGAGGCTCATTACATCGCCTTCCGGGTTGCCTACAACAGCTCCGCAACCGGTTATGGCTACCTCGACAGCGTGGTCATCGACCTGATTCCCTCCTGTCCGAGACCGTTGCATGTGACCGCCACTGACGCCACCACGAACAGTGTCGAGCTGTCGTGGGATCAGAACGGCACGCCCAATTCATGGGTGATTGAGTACGGTCCTGCCGGCTTCACGCACGGCACCGGCACGGAGGTGACGGCCACGACCAACCCCTACACGGTCACGGGACTGGACCATTCCACGGTGTATGACTTCTACGTCACGGCGGACTGCGGCGGCGGCGACGTCAGCCAGACCTCCTTCGTGTATTCCGCAGCCACCGCCTGTGCTGCCATTGACCAACTGCCTTACACGGAGAACTTCGACGCATACGGTACCGGATCAACGGCCTATCC
>ONQE01000069.1 GCA_900319925.1 uncultured Bacteroidales bacterium
CAATCAGCGGACCCACGTAAGGGATGATGTTCAGCAGACCGGCGATGAAGGCGATACCGAGGGCGTAGTTGAAGCCGATGCGGGCGATGAGCCAGAGTCCCAAGCAGTCGAGGACTACCACACCGAGGATTTCGATAATCAGACCCACGAAATAGCGGGAGAGCAACCGCTCGATATCGAGGATGGTCTTCTTGACTTTCGGTTCGATGCTGTCGGGAACCAATGCGCCGACAATTCGGCCGAAGAGGGTGTCGTCTTTGATGAAGAAGAAGGAGATGAAGACGACAGAGAACAGCCCCACGACCAATCCGATCACGGCAGAAGCGACCGAACCTAAAATGCCGGAGATGTTCGAAAAGTCAAGCACTTCGGTGATTTTTCCGATCAACAGGGCCACACCGTCGAATTCTTCGCCCACCCAAGGGATGGTCTGGATGATCCAGCCGTTAGCCTGGTCGATGATGTTGTGGCTGTCGATGCCTTCCATGGTGTGCAGGATGGAGGCCTCCCGCACGATGCTGGTGACCACGGGGATAACCTGCATGACCAATAGGGCCAACAGCGAGAAGATGATGATCAGCGTGAACACCGCGAGCAATCCGTCGGGCGCCGACTTCCCCTTGATTTTGATTCTCCGGAGCAGTCTCAGCACGGGTTGCCCAATCAGCGAGACCACAAAGGCCAGCAGGATGTAGGCCAGCACGCTGCCGAAGAAGTAGCACAGCGCGGCGGCGATGGCTATCGTGCCGATGACGATGATGTATCTCGCCAGACGATCAATATTACGTTCGTTTTCCATAAAAACTCCAATGCGATTAAAGGCGCAAAAATACAAAAGTTACGTATATGTAAGACAGTGTAATGCCGTATGTGTCCCGTTGCGGAGACGTGCGATGGCGTGTCGCTACGGGAGCCAGAATGCGAAACTGTGGGATCCGCTGCCGACGACTTGTTTGACATAGCCGGATCCTGTTGGAATCCACACCTCCGCCTTGGTGTTGGCCGGAATGGTGACATTCCACTCGTAGTGCCCTTTATAGACGCTCCACGAACTCTCGATGCGGCCCGAAACGGATTCGTAGGCGCATTTCACGTAATCGAGGCCGGGGATGATGGTCGGTTTCAGCTGGATTCTGCTGTACCCCGGTTCTAAGGCGCGGATACCGCCGAGGTATTCGTACTCCCAAAGGATGAGATCGCCGAGGAGCATCACGTGGTTGCCGGAGTTCATCGCCGGGTCGGCAGTGTTGCCGTTCCAGAGCTCCCAGATGGTGGTCGCGCCGTTGCGGACCATATAACCCCAGCTCGGATAGGTGTCGTTGGTAGCGATCTTCAGTGCAAGGTCGCCACGCCCGCGGTCCGTGAGTGTGCGCATCAGCTGCTGGATGCCCACCACGCCGGTGGAGACGTGCCCGCCGAACTCGTTCTCCGTCTTGTCGAGGATGTTGGCGAAGACATACTCCTCAAATTCCTCCGGCACCAAGCCGAACGCCAAGGGCAGCAGGTTGGCCGTCACGCTCCCGTTCTCGTATTGCCAGTAGCCCCTGTCGAAATACAAGTCGTTGTAGGAGACGGCCGCGAGCTCGATTTCGTACAAGAATTGTTCCTCGTCTTCGGGCAGCCCTAACAGACGGGCGAATTTGACCATCAAGGTGGCGAGATGGCAGTAGAACGGGGTGGAAATCGCGCCCGCCTCGGTGATGCGCGTCGGGTCGTTGCTGTGGATGAGCTCCGGACTCTCCGGTGGCACACACCAGTCGCCGTAGCAGTCTCGGGTGATGATGCCGTCTTCGCTGTACTTGTTCCACATGTGCGCCATCCAACGCTTCATGGCGGGGTAGTGCCGGCGGATGGGCTCTATGTCCCCATAGCGGGTGTAGAGCATGTCGGCCACTGTGATGAACGCGCCCGGCCAGGTCATATTGTCGGTGATGCGGCGCCAGTAGTTCGGACAGACATCCGAAAGCGAACCTGTGGGCTCCTCCGTGTCCGCGATGTCGTCGATCCATTTGTTGTAGAGACGGTAATTGTTGAAGATGTACGACTCGCCGTAGTTGCCGGTGGTGCGGTCGCCGGTCCAGCCCATCCGCTCGTCGCGCTGCGGACAGTCGGTGGGCATCGAGCGGTAGTTGCCTCGGATGCCCCAGTAGGCGTTGCGATACACGGCGTTCATCACCTCGTTGGAACACTCGAAGCTGCCCGTCACGGCCATCTCGTCGTAAAACACAAGTCCTTGGAAATCTTCGGGTTTCGGATCTTCGCGCAGACCGGAAATCTCTACGTACCGGAAACCGTGGTACGTGAACATCGGGTGCCATTGCCACGCGTATGCATGCATCGGATCTGGAATTATGAAACGGTCTGTGGCTTCGGCAGTGCGGAGATTGGCGGTGTAGAGCATGCTGTCGGAGGTGAGCAGCTCGGCAAATCGGAGCGTCACCGTGTCACCCTTCTGCAATCCGCGCATCATCAGTTGCAGATAACCCACCATATTCTGTCCCATGTCGAGAATCCACGTGTCGCCTTTGCGGAACATCGCTACCGGGTGCAGCGTGTCTTGCACCTTGATGTTGGGATTGGGCTGCGGCACAAGTTTACCCCCCGGAGCGTCCACAATTTGGGCTGAACCCCAACGCTCCGAGATGTCTTGGTAGTGGCAAAAGAACGTGTATCCTGCTCTTGTCCAGCCGCCCAAAGCGTAAAAATCGTCGTAGGTTTCGCCGTCGAACTCGTTGCTTTTGCGGATGGGTCCCTGGTTGGTCATCTGCCAGCTTTTATCGCTGACGATCATATCCTTGGATCCGTCCGTGTAGGTCACTTCCAATTGTAGCAGCAAACGAGGCGTGCCGAAATGTCTGGCGTGGGTCAGCCCGCCATACTCCATCTCGGTGGAGTCGAAGCGGACGGAGGTGTAGCGGCCGCCTGCAAGCACCACTCCGACGGCGTTGTTGCCCTTCTTCAGGAAGTCCGTCACGTCGTAGGCGTTGAAATAGACCCGCTTGCTGTAGTCGGAGAGGGCGGGCTTGAGGATTTCCTCGGGGGCGACTTCGTCACCGTTGATGTAGGCGCTGTATTGTCCTAACCCGCTGATATACAGCCTCGCTTCACGGATGTCTTGTCGCAGGGAGAACTCCTTGCGGAGATACCGCGACGCGATGTGGGTTTTCCCCTCGATGTGATCGTCGTCGAAGTCGCCGCCAATCCATTGCGCGTGCCAGTCGGTGCTGTCCAATAAGCTGATTTCGAATGAATTAATGTTACTTTCAATGAATTCGAGAAGGGTGGTGGTCACTAACCTGTAGGTCACAGAAGCGATGACTTTCCAGTACGCTTTATCACGACTGCGCAGCGGTTTGCCTTCGTAAGGGATGAGTAGCATCCGGTTGGAAACAACGGTCTTGGAATCCCAAAGATCGCCCACTCCTTGATCCAATAGGTCTTTGGAGGATGCTACAAGGATGCGGTAAGAGGTCTGCCGCACGTTGGAGTCCCCACTCTCGTAGCGCCAGCTGAAGCGCGGAACATCCGTGGCTAACGGTTGCGAACCGTCCTGGTATTCGACGGTGGGGTGGACCAAAGTGACTGTCTGCGCCTCAAGCGCTATGGTGACGGACAGCAGGATGGCTGTCATCAATGCGGTAAAACATTTCATAGGTGTCTAATTCAGTTGGCGCAAAAATACAAAAAAATCGTACCTTTGCCACAAAATACCAAAAGATGAAAAATGGGATAAGGCTATTGTTTAGCTCTTTGATATTCAGTTTGTTATTGGTGATGACGGGAAATGGACAACCGTTGGTCATCATGCACACAAACGACACGCACAGCCAAATCGACCCCTATTCGTACAAGGGGGACGTCAACGTGGGCGGCTTCCTGCGCAGGGAGGCGGCCATCCGTGAGGTGCGTGCCCAAAATCCTAACACGCTGCTGTTCGATGCGGGCGATTTTTCGCAAGGAACTCCCTATTTCAACGTCTTCAAGGGCTATATGGAGGTACGGCTGATGAACGCGATGGGCTATGACGCGGCCACGCTCGGCAATCACGAGTTCGACAACGGCTCCGCGGCCCTCGCCGCCCGTCTCAAAACCGCCGACTTCCCCGTGGTGTGTGCCAACTATAAGTTCGCCAACAAAAAGCTGGCCAAGGTCGTGAAACCATACGTCATCATCGAACGCGGCGGCCATCGGATCGGCGTCTTCGGACTCGCGGTCAACCTTGACGGTTACGTGGCACCGCAGATCGCCCGCGAGGTCACCTACCTCGACCCGGTAGCCTGCGCCCGCCAAATGGTGAAGGAGTTGCAAAACCAGAACTGCGACCTTATCGTCTGCCTGTCGCACCTCGGCGTGAACACCAACATGCCCGACAACGACTTTGAAATAGCCCGACAAGTACCTGAAATTGACGTGATCATTGGCGGACACTCCCACGAGGAAATGCCCCAACCCAACATCGTCGGCAAAACCCGCATCTGCCAAATGACGAACAAAGGCAAATGCTTCGGAGTGCTCACGATTGAGGATTTGTGATTTGTGACTTGTGACTTGTGACTTATGACTTATGACTTATGACTTGTGACTTATGACTTGTGACTTATGACTTATGACTTATGACTTGTGACTTATGACTTGTGACTTGTGACTTATGACTTGTGACTTATGACTTGTGACGTTACCCCATAACCCTTAACCCTTAACCCTTAAACCTTAACCCTTAAACCTTCAAACAATGTCAGAGAATTTACGATTGGTTGCGGATTTGGCGCTGATACTGACCTCGGCGGGTGTCGTGACCGTGATTTTCAAGCTTTTGAAACAACCCCTTGTGTTGGGTTACCTGGTGGCCGGCTTCCTGGTGGGGCCCCACCTGCACATTTTCCCCACCGTCACGGATGTGAGCGATGTGGAAGTCTGGTCCGAAATCGGTATCATCTTCATGATGTTCGCCGTCGGTCTGGAATTCAGCTTCAAGAAACTGATGTCGATGGGCAGCAAGGCCTTCATCACCGCCTTCCTCGGCATCCTCGGCATGATCGGGGTGGGCGCGCTGCTCGGCTTCGTGATGGGGTGGGGGACGATGGAGAGCCTCTTCCTCGGCGGTATGCTGTCGATGTCCTCGACCGCCATCATCGTCAAAGCCTTTGATGACATGAAGCTCAAGGACCAGCCGTTCGCGAGCCTCACCACGGTGGTGCTCATTATCCAGGACATCGTGGCCGTGGTGTTGATGGTGTTGATCTCCACCGTCGCCGCCAGTAAAAACTCCGCGCCGGGCAGGGAGATGCTGCTGAGCATCGTGAAGCTCGTCTTCTTCCTGATTCTCTGGTTTGTGGTCGGAATCTATTTGATACCCACGTTGTTGCGGAAATTCAAGAGCTACATCAACGATGAGAACCTTCTGATTATCTCCATCGGTCTCTGCTTCGGTATGGTGATCGTCGCCAACAGTGTGGGGTTCTCTTCGGCACTGGGCGCCTTCGTCATCGGCTCTATTTTGGCCGAAACCGCCGAAAGCCAGCGCATCGAGCATCTGACCGAAAGCATCAAGAACCTTTTCTCCGCCATCTTCTTCGTCTCAGTGGGTATGATGATTGACCCGCAGGTGTTGGTACAATATTGGAAACTGATACTCTCTCTTGTGGTTATCACATTGGTTGTCAAGGCGTTTGTCTGTTCCGCTTCCGCCGTGGTGGCGGGTGCCAATCTGGAGGATTCCATCAAGTCGGGCTTCACCCTGTCGCAGATCGGCGAGTTCGCGTTCATCATTGCCTCCGTTGCAGTGGCGCAACACGTGATGCCGCCCCACATCTATCCGGTCATCATTGCAGCTTCTGTAATCACCACATTCACAACGCCGTATTGGATAAAGTTAGCCACGCCGGTCTATAAAGGATTGGAGAAACGGATGTCTCCGAAGATGAAGCATGCACTCGACGCATACGCGCTGTTCGGCTCCAGCAAGGAGGACAAAAAGAGCTGGCGCAGCATCATCGGGAGCAACATCACGAGCGTGGTCGTCTTTTCGGTGCTCTCGTTCGCCATCCTCTTCTCGCTGTTCAACTTTCTGATACCGTTCTTGCAGAAACTGCCGTACGTGGAGAAGATTCCCAACTGGTGGTTCAACACCATCTGCGCGGTCATCTCGTTGCTGATTATCTCGCCGTTCTTGGTCGGTATTGTGCGTAACAGCCCGAAGACGCTGCAACTCTACCGCAACCTGGTCCAGGAAAACCGCGCCAACATGCTGGTCGTCATCGTGTGGACGCTCATCCGCTTCGTCATCGTTTTCTATTTCGTGTTCTACATCTTGGTGAATTTCTACAAATACACGAAATGGGTGATTGTGCTGATCGCCGTGGCCGTGATCTTCATCCTGGTGCTCTCGCGCCGCAACCTGAACCGCTTCGCCAGCATGGAACGCAAATTCAAGACGAATTTGAACGGCGATGAGGATTAGATTTGTGATTTGTGACTTGTGATTTGTGATTTGTGATTTGTGACTTGTGACTTGTGACTTGTGACTTGTGATTAGTGACTTGTGATTAGTGATTTGTAACGAGGAGGTAACCCTTAACCCCTAACCCTTAAACTTTAACCCTTAACCCTTAACCCTTAACCATTAAACCATCAACCAATGGACACCTTGTTCTTAGACCGGGACGGCATTATCAACGTGCAGATTGTGGGCGGGTATGTCCGCAAACCCGAGGAGTTCGAGCTCATTCCGGGCGTGCTGACCGCTCTGCAGTGGCTGCGGCCGAAGTTCCGCCGTATCATCGTGGTGACCAACCAGCAATGCGTGGCCAAGCGCATCTGCAAAATGGAGGACATCGAGGAGATTCACCGTCAGATGCGCGTCACCTTCGAGGAGAACCTCACCCCCGTTGACGCCGTCTATTGCTGTCCGCACAAGGCCGGCGCGGGTTGCGGCTGCCGGAAACCCGACATCGGGATGGCACTGCAGGCCAAGGCCGACTTCCCCGACCTCGACTTCGCCGACTCCGTGATGGTGGGTGACAGCCTCTCGGACATGCAATTCGCCGTCAACGCAGGCATCATCCCCGTGCACGTCGGCGCGAAACACCCCGGCGAATACGAGGAAATCCAGAAACTCACGCCATTACATTACCGGAATCTGCTGGATTTCGCGAAGAACTACCCGTTTGATATTGCGAACCAATTTTGACAATCAATTAGATCTACCGAGCTCTTGCCCCTGCGGGGCCGTTCAAGGAAATAGTTATTATATAACCAACCCTCAGACCCGGCTTCAATAACCCATAACCCTTAACCCATAACCCTTAACCCATACAATGACCTTCTTCTTCATCTTCTTCATCTGCTACCCCCTCGCTGCGCTGCCGTTGGCGGTGCTTTATCTGCTGTTGCCGGTCATTTACATCGTGGTGAATCATATAGTTCATTATAGGCGCAAAGTTGTGGACGACAATTTGTTGCGCTCTTTTCCTGAACTGACGGTTCAAGAGCGGCGGCGCATACGCAACCGCTATTACTGGCATCTCTCGCAGATTGCCGTCGAGATGGTGAAGATGCTGTTGATTCCGAAGAAGTCGTTGCGGTATCGCTACCGCTGCAGCAATCCCGAACTCGTGAACCGCTTTTACGAGGAGGGTAAGAGTGTGATTTTGATGTCCAGCCACTACAATAATTGGGAGTGGATGATTGTCGCCTTGGACGAGATGTTCCGGCACCACGGCATCGGGGTGGGGAAGGCCAATAGCGACAAGGTATTCGAGAAGTGGGTGAACCGGGCGCGCACCCGCAACGGCACGGAGGTCTGCTTCGCCGACACCGCCCGTGAGGTTTTCGCCCACTATGAGGAAAACCATATCCCCGCCGCCTATATGATGCTCGCCGACCAGTCGCCCGGAAATCCGAAGAAGTGCTATGTCACACGCTTCATGAACCAGACGACCGGTGTGATTTACGGACCGGAGTATTTCGCCCGCAAATACGACATCCCTGTGCTCTACTACGAGGTCGTGAAAGAGCGAATCGGCAAGTACCGTGTTGACGTCCAACTGATTACGGAGCATCCCAACGACGAACGGCCCTATTTTGTCACGCAGCGCTATGTGGAGTTGCTGGAGGAGACCATCGGTCGGAAACCCGAGTTCTGGATCTGGAGCCACCGCCGCTGGAAACACAAGTTCGACGAGACAGACGGCTCTTCTGCAAATTCTTAGATGGACAGACAAAATAATGTAGAGACGCGCCATGGCACGTCTCTACAAAAGTTTTAAGGAACGGTGAGGTGCGCCGTGGCGCCTGCCCTTATCCGAGGGCCACCGTGGTCAGATACTGCGAGCGCCCGTACCGGTAGCTCCCCTCGTCGGAACGCATCAGCATCGTGTAGGTGAAGTCGTCGTCGGAAGTGCGCTCCGCCCCGTCGGAACCGCCGGTGAGACTGAGCCCCGTTGCGGTGAGCGACATCGGCACGGCGTAGAGGTGCGCCACGTTGCCGCTTTCGGCAGTCCCAGTGTCGAGACTGATGGCGGACTCTCCAGCGGGCACCACCTTGTAAACCGTGCGCGTGTAGTGACCCACCGTGGTGTCGTAAACCACCGCGATCATCATCACGGCGTCCACTTTTTCGGGCATAGCACCCAACGTGCCGTCCACCAGGCCGTCCGTGACGGTCACCCCGCTCATCGTGACCGGTGCGGCCACCCCTTGCGAGAATACCAGGTCTTGGGCGTTGAGCGTGGCCTTGACCACCCCGTCGGCGACGCTCACGTTCGCACGGCGGACAATGTTGCTGGTGAAGAGCGGACGTCGGCTCCGGCGGTCCGGACTCATGCCCACCAGCACCTCCTTCGGCACGATCTTGTTAATCATGCCCGCGAGGGCATATTTGGCACGGTGCGACATCTGCGCCCCAGTGCGCGGGTTGAACACTTCTTTCTTGTACGGCATGATGACCTGTTTGCCGTTCACAACTTTGAAAACTAAACCGCCAATGCGGCCGGTCCACTGACTGAGACCATTAAAATCGGTTTTACCCATAGTGCTAAAAATTTTTGGTTAACTACTAAAAAGAACATCTGAAACAGTTCGCGATCTGATTTCGACGGCAAAGATACAACCACGGGTACTGTGAAACCAAGAAAGAAAGTTGAAAAATTCTTTCTTTCATCTTTCACACTTGTCTATCAACAAGTTACGACCTTTAAAAAGAAAGTTGATGAAAACAACTTTCTTTCGTTCACTTCTGTCTTTCAGCAAGTTACAGTAAAAAGTGTGAAAGTTGAATTTGAATTCTTTCACCCTGAAAAACTGTCAACCCGAAACAGTCGTAACACAAAAAAGTGACAACCTGAATCAGCGAATCACACCTCGGGCGAGTATTGCATTGCCGAGGAAATGGACAAAGCCGCCACCATGGGGCTCTATCTCATCAACCGACTGGTTTATCCGATCCCGGGCGGGATGCTGGTCATATAGCGTATGCGAGGGAAAGTGATAATCGGAAACCAATGAATGGTGGATTGTGGACGATACTCTCTTTCTAAAAAAAATATCGATTAATGTTTGTATATAAAAAAAAGTGTACTTTTGCGGTGTTGATAGAGGGAGTGTCTTTATCGTAAAATCACCAACGAGTGCAGTCCTGGTGGTTCCAAGAAATAGCTCGGTTTACCCGGGCTTTTTTCTTAGGTCAAAGGCCGTCAGTAAAAAGATTTTCTCCTGATTGTCCCATCGGGTCTGAATGACAATTCTGAAGGTCTCACTCTCTAGAATCAACTTTTTGTCGTCTGATTTTTTCATGGACAAATTTCCGAATTGTACCACAATCGGAATGAAATCTTCCACTTCGAAACCCAACTCCTTTATGCTGGCACCATGTTTTTCCACAATGTGCTTTAATCCGTATCCCTTGTTGGTTTTTGGATCATTTTCACCCCAAACGATGTCGATGTAGCCTATGTCCTCGCGGTATAGTGCTTTCGGGCATTCGCCGTTTTGCATTTTCAGCAAGTGTTTGATTGCAAGTTTCGGCTGGCCGCAAAACTGGTCATATATTGGTCCGAAAATTCCGTTCTTGTTTTCCGTCTCTGTAGTGTTTGTCATAACAATCCCCAAATTCTGATAACAATAAATATTAAATTTCCGCCGACAAACATACAAAATCCTTCCGAATAAAACAAGGATAAAATTAATTCAACCAGCTAAAAATCAAACATATAAAAATGACACGGTTCGGTATGAAAGTTGTTATTTTTGTAAACAAAATCGTAAAATGCAGAAAAAGTGCGACGGTTCGGCCTTCTACTTGTCGGGTGGGGAAGCCGGATCTTTGGAAGATTTTGTCGGGGCGGGTGCTCTTATGGAGGCATCTGCGTTCTCGCAGATGCAACGTGGCCCCTAATCTTAATGACTCTTGCGTGGCGTTTGAACAACGATTTCAGCCGCTGCCTGCGCCACTGTCGATGGAATTCTTCCTTCCCGTGACAGAAAAAATCGTATTATTGCACCCGAAAATACATTGTCTTATGAGAAAAGGATTCGCTTTGTCAACCTCCTCCTTCTCCATTCCCGCCACACCCCCGTCTCCATATCGGATACGCTCCAAGCGCCCTCCGCGAGAGCCTTTTCCCTATTTTTGCCGCCATAAAAAATCATCAGAGCTATGGCGAATAAAGGAGACAAGTTGCCAACGTAACTCGTACCTGAAACAGTCGCGAAAGACTCACCCGTCAACCCGGATCAGTCGCAAGAAACATTACAAGAAATATTGTATCTCATGGAGTCATTCTTACGTATAGTTTAACGAAGATACAAAACAAGTATTATGTTAGGAGCAATTATCGGAGACATTGTTGGCTCTTGTTATGAGTTCAACAGCATCAAAACAACGGAGTTTGAACTGTTCCAGTCAAATAGTCGTTACACCGACGATTCGGTGATGACGATGGCTGTGGCGGAATGGCTGCTTGAGGACCCGATGCACACACACGAAGTCCTGGAAGAAAAGATGGTGAAATATGGCAATTTGAACACCGATGTCGGATTTGGCCCTCATTTCCTTCGCTGGCTGTTTTTCCCAAAAGCCCTCTTCCCTGATGGCAAGCGGAAGCCATACAACAGCTTCGGCAACGGCTCGGCGATGCGTGTAAGCGCGGTCGGCTGGATGTTTGATTCGTT
Organism: uncultured Bacteroidales bacterium; assembly: GCA_900319925.1. Lineage (GTDB taxonomy): Bacteria > Bacteroidota > Bacteroidia > Bacteroidales > WCHB1-69 > F23-D06. Next base: position 11,170 of record ONQE01000069.1, read on the forward strand.
GGAGGAGACCGAGCGCGTGGCGGGGATCTCGGCCAGCATCACGCACAACCATCCAGAGGGCGTCAAAGGGGCGCAAGCCACGGCTGCGGCTATCTTCATGGCACGAAACGGAGCCAGCATGGAAAAAACGGAGCATGTCCACCCAGTTAAAGCGGCCAAAACCGTTCTTCAGGAGGGGGTGATTGCCGCCAAAAAGGGCTGAAAAAACGGACCATAT